>NZ_JACRWG010000009.1:0-47316 GCF_014306455.1 Catenibacterium faecis | reverse complement strand
ATGCTGATACCTAAAAACCATCTATAAGCTATATTGACCTTGATCTCTTCACAGGTCTTTCTCATAGAGTTGATGCCGAATGTATAATTGATAAAGATCATTTTAAAAAGTACCACAGGGTCAATAGAACGTCTGCCGAAATTACTGTAGAGTGATTTCACTAACGGATAGATGAATTTCCAGTCTATCGTAGCTTCCAGTGTTCTAACCAAATGATCCTGCGGTACTAGGTCGTCTAAAGTACTCATGATAAGTCCATCACGTTTAATGTTTGCACGATTAGTCATAGCCATATTTATATCCTCCAATTAAGCACCTTAATTATACCATTTTTAGGCCTTAATTGACAGGATACGAAAAAGCCGTAAGGCCACAAATTTGCTTAATTGGAGTGTGGACACTTACGACATTAACTATATTATCACATACTATTCGATTTTAAAAGAAAAGACTGTTAACATTTAGTTTGTCAACAGTCTGAGTCCATCACTAGATGGACTATTCAAAAAGAAGGATTTAGAAAACAATCTTCGCAATAATTCTTGCTTTAATAACACCTTCGTGATTTTCAATCACTTTAGTGATATCTTCTGATAAATCATTTGTATCAATGACAGTATATGCATATTCACCACGTGCTTTATTGACCATGTTTTCAATGTTCATGCTCTTTTTCGCAAATGCGTTCGCAAATACTGCTAACATGTTAGGAATATTCTTATGAATAATACATACACGATATGTTGTTGTACGTGGTTCTACAACTGTAGGCAAGTTAACAGAGTTCTGAATATTACCATTTTCTAAGTAATCAATCATTTCTTTTACGGCCATAGTTGCACAGTTATCTTCTGATTCTGGAGTAGAAGCACCTAAGTGTGGCAATACAACTGTATTTTCAGTTTCTACAAGTTCTTTAGAACCAAAGTCTGTAATATAACGTGCCACTTTACCTGACTTTAATGCTTTAATGATATCTTCAGTATTTACTAATGTATCACGTGCAAAGTTCAAGATACGTACACCGTCTTTCATCATTGCAAGTGACTTCTTGTTGATCATATTCTTTGTGTCAGGAGTTGCTGGTACATGGATAGTAATATAGTCACATTCTTTGAATAATTCTTCTACAGTAGCTGCTTTATGAACCCATTTAGATAGTTTCCATGCTGCATTGACACTGATATATGGATCATAACCATAAACTTCCATGCCTAATTTAACAGCTGCATTGGCTACATTCACACCAATTGCCCCTAAACCAATAACACCAAGCTTCTTACCATCAATTTCAGGACCAACAAACTGGCTCTTACCTTTTTCTACAGCTTTTCCAAAATCATCAGCTGGTAATGTCTTTACCCATTCAATACCAGGAATCACCTGTCTTGAACTTAAGAATAAAGCACATAACACTAATTCTTTAACCGCATTCGCATTAGCCCCTGGTGTATTAAATACACAGATTCCTTTTTCAGTACATGTATCTACAGGAATATTGTTGACACCTGCACCTGCTCTTGCGATAGCCTTTAATTCAGCTGGAAAATCATAGTCATGTAATTTAGCTGATCTGACTAGGATTCCATCTTCATGTTCTAAATTATCACCGACTTCATAATTATCATCAAAGATTTCTAAGCCCTGTTCAGAAATCTTATTTAAAGTTTTAATCTTATACATATTACTTATATTTCTCCTCGAATTCTTTCATGAAATTAACTAAATATTCTACACCTTCATATGGCATTGCATTGTAGATAGATGCTCTAATACCACCTACACTACGATGTCCTTTTAAGTTTGTCATACCTGCTGCAATAGATTCCTTTACAAATTCAGCATCTAATTCTTTAGATGGTGTTGTGAAAGTCACATTCATATTAGAACGTGCATCTTTCTTTGCATGTGGTTTATAGAAGTCAGACTGATCTAAGTAGTCATAAAGAAGTTTAGCTTTCTTTTCATTCTTTTCCTTCATCACTTCTAGTCCACCCTGTTCATCAATCCATTTCACTACGAGACCTAACATATAAATAGCCCAACATGGTGGTGTGTTATACATAGAATCCTTTTCTAACATAGTATCTAATTCTGAAAGAACTGGAATATTAGCTGGATGTGGTTTTACTAGATCTTCTCTAATAATAACTACACCAAGTCCGGCAATACCCATATTCTTTTGTGCACCGGCATAAATAACACCATATTTAGAAACATCTACAGGTCTTGATAAGATATCTGAAGACATATCTACTACAAGTGGTGCGCCCTTTGTATCTGGCACATAGTTCCACTCTGTACCATAGATAGTGTTGTTGTTACAAAGATGTACATAATCAACACCTTCACGAATATCTAGCTGATCCTGTGTAGGAATTTCTGTAAAATCGTTGTCCTTACCGTTATAGGCAATATGAACATCCCCAAACTTAGCCGCTTCTTTTGCCGCTTTACCAGAGAAGCTTCCTGTAACGATATAATCTGATTTACCATTCGCCATAAGGTTTAAGGCAATGTTTGTGAATTCCTGTGTTGCCCCACCTTGTAATAATAAAATCTTATAGTTATCTGGAATATTTAAAACTTTCTTTAAAGTTGCTTTTGTATCATCAAAAATCTTTTGGTATGTTGAGGAACGATGACTCATCTCCATTACGCTCATGCCTGAGCCTTTATAATTCAGCATCTGATCTGCTGCTTCCTTTAATACCTCTACAGGTAACTGAGATGGTCCTGCAGAAAAATTATAAACCCTCTTATCTGTCATTTTCGATTTCCTCCTTGTTAATTTATATGCATTATATTAGATAAATACAAATTTGTCCACTGATATTATTAAAATATACAAATAATTTGAAAATTATTCTAGATTGTATACAACGTAGATATATTTTGATAGAGATAGACTCATCTTGATAAATCATTATAATTAGAATTAAGAAAGAGGTGGCTTATGAAGAAATTTAAGAATGCGACAATGAATGATATTTTTGCAGGTATTATTGTTGCTTTTATATCTATTCCTATATCCATGGGTTATGCACAGGTTGCAGGTCTACCAATGGTCTATGGTTTATATGGTTCTTTAGTTCCTATTCTCGTATTTAGTTTATTTACTACGAGTCATGATTTTGTATTTGGTGTAGATGCAGCTCCTGCAGCTCTTACTGGAAGTGCATTGGCTACTCTTGGTATTACTGCAGGAACTAAAGAAGCAATGCAGGCGGTCCCTGTTATAGCATTGATGGTTGCTTTATGGTTGATCTTCTTTTCAATCATTAAAGCAGGACGTGCAGTTAAGTATATTTCTACACCTGTCATGGGTGGATTCGTAACAGGTATCTGTTTATCTATTATTATGATGCTTGTTCCTAAACTCTTTGGTGGGACAACAGGAACAGGTGAAATATTCGAATTAGTCAATCATATTATTAAAGAATTACCACTCTTTAATGGTTTATCTTTTGTATTAGGTATGAGTACCCTTGTCATTATTCTTGTTGTAAAGAGAATAAATAAGAAGATTCCTATGCCTATTCTTATGATGTTTATAGGGGCTTTATTGACTGCCATATTCCCTTTAGAAAAATATGGAGTAAAACTATTGCCTCATGTTGATCCAGGTTTACCAAAGCTTGTGATTCCTTCTATTGCCCATGTAGATATTTCTGCTTTATTCTTTACTACATTATCTATTGCGATAGTTGTACTCGCACAGACTCTATTATCTGCACAGGGTAATGCAATGAAAGATGGCTATAAATTAGATGAAAATAAAGAAATATTTGCCTATGGTATGGCTGAACTAGCTACTTCACTTGTAGGATGTTGTCCGACTAATGGTTCTGTTTCTAGAACAGGACTTGCAAGACAGTATGGATGTAAGACTCAGGTGATGAGCTTATCAGCTGCTGCAACTATGGCACTTCTTCTATTATTTGGTACAGGATTTATTGAATATCTTCCTGTTCCTATTTTAACTGCTATCGTTATTACCGCCTTACTTGGTGCCTGTCACTTTGCGTTAGGTAAACGTTTATTTAAAGAAAGTAGAAATGAATTTTATATCTTTATGGCAGCATGTTGTGGAGTACTCATCTTTGGAACTATTTATGGTGTAGTGATTGGTATTGTCTTATCATTCCTCGCTGTAGTTATTAAGGCAGTCACTCCACCAGCCCATTTCTTAGGTGTTATTCCCGGGCAGACAGGTTTCTTTAACCTAGAGAAGAATGCGAATGCAAGACCAATTAGACATACTATTATTTATCGTTTCCCAGGAAATCTATTCTTTGCGAATATTGATAAGTTCCAGGAAGATATAGAAAAAGCGATTAAAGAAGATACTGAGCAAGTTATTGTAGATGCTTCTGGTATTAGTAATATTGATTTTACTGCTATTGATCGTTTGATTATCTTCTATAATGATCTACAGAAAAGAAATATAGATTTCTATCTAACACGTCATATGGATCATCTTAATCAAGCATTAAGAGAAAATGGTGGTATAGATATAATTACAAGTGGTCATGTAAGACGTACAATGCAGCAGGCATTATTAGATTGTGGGCTTGTCCCTCCTTATCCATTAGAAGATTTAAAAACATCTCATATCTCATTTATACAGCCTGAATTAGAATGGGCCTTTGGAAATGAGGCTGAAAAGTATAAACAGAAGATGACTCAGGAAATGTTGGATAAGATTCATTCTAAAACTGACTTATCTCCTGAACTATTAAAAGATATTGAAAATCATACAGGCTTTGGTGAACTAGGTTTAATTGAAGCGGATGAATTCTTATCAAGACTAGAAATGCATATTCCAGAAATCATGGAAAAGATTCATGAAAATGAACAGTATGTAGAAGAACGACTCGAACAATATCGTGATCGTATTGAAGAAAAGTTACATGACATGAATCCTGAAACATTACGTGTATTAAAACAGTACCGTAGTAAATATGAAAAGAAGCTACAGGAATTAAATCCTCATGCTTTTAATCATTATAAAGAGCTCCATCAGAAACATTTAGAAAAACTGGAGAAAAACAAAAAGTGAAGATGAACCCATCTTCACTTTTTACATTAAGGAGTAATTCAATTATCAAATATTATCCGAGGATTTTCAAAGCAGCATCTAAAACCTTTTCACCGTTCATCATACCATAGTCACGCATATTGATGACTTCAATTGGTGTAGATGTTAATTCTCTTAATCTCTTTTCCATATGACGAACTTGTGGACCTAACATAATGACATCCCAGTCATTGAGTTCTTTTTCTGCATCTGTTACTGGGAGAGCCTTCACTTCCATTTCAATACCTTTATCTTGTGCTGCCTTTTCCATCTTTAATACAAGCATACTTGTTGACATACCAGCATTACATACCAATAAGATTTTATTCATAAGTCTCTCTCCTTCCTTCAAATTTATTATATATTTATTAAATTCTGTTGAGTTATTCAATATAAATTAAGGTAGAAAATTATCAATATTTATATTTTATTGAAGTACTTTTTATAATAAAAATATATCAAAAAAGTGAAGATGACCCAGTCTTCACTTTCGTTGTTAAGGAGTTTGACAATTGTATATTTTTTAATGATTTTCAAAGCAGCATCAAGTACTTTTTCATCATTCATCATACCTGGTGACTTTAATTGGTTAAGTTATTCTCCTTTCCTATGTGTTTCATTATATATTTCTCTCCATTTATTTCTATGAAATCACATGAACTAGAAGAATACTTATCAAACTCAATCATCATATTTCCTTTTGTATGAAAAAAATTTGTCAATCTTCTCTTACTTCATTGTTTTTTCCCAGACATCCGCTATATTACGACCTACATCTTCTGGATGATGCGCATCACTTGCAGTAATCATCTGAACATGATGTTTTTTCAAAGTCTGTAATAACTGGTCTGATAAGCCAATATCAGGTGTATGATAACGATAGTAACATCCTACATTGTTTTCTGCTTTCATATGATGTTCATTTAATAATTCAGCAAGTTCATCATATGTAGGCTGTAAGTCATAAGTAGGATAATGGCCAAACATCTTAATCGTATCTGGATGTGCAAGCTGTGTAAATAAATCAGACTTTACAAGTGAGAAGACACATTCATAGTATCTCTTATAGATTTCATCCACAGGATACTTGTTCCATAAGATTTCTTCTGACCATTTCATATCATAGAGTTTACCGTCAATAGAATGAATGGCTCCTACTAAGAAATCAAAATGATAAGGTTTTAATATTTCTCTAATTGTTTCTTCATATTCAGGTACATAACATACCTCTAAACCAAAAGAAACCTTAATAGGTAAATCCATTGCCTTGATTTCTTTAATTAAAGCACAATATTCATCTAAAGTACTATGAAACTTCATTTCTTTATTGTTTAACCATTCTTCCTGATAAGGAGATGCTTTTCTTACGCCTTCATAAATAGGTCTAAATTCTTTAAAACGATGTGTGTGATCAAGAATCTGTATTTCATCCATACCATTCTTTACTGCACTTTCCACAAACTGTAGTACATATTCTTTTGAGAGATTCCCATATTCTAGATGCATATGTCCATCTATCATAAATATCACCTTCCTTTTTTTGGATTATAACACATACATATACATAGTTATAGAAATATAATAAATATTTTAGGAGGTTTTCTATGAACATCTATACATTACTACAAACAAAGACAGACTTTACAACAAGTGAAAAGATGATTGCGAAATACATTTTAGAGAATCCTGAGAAAGTAATTCATATGTCTGCCCAAGAAATAAGTGAAGCATGTTTTGTTTCTGTGACTTCTATTTATCGCTTAGCGACTAAATGTGGCACATCAGGACTATCTGATTTAAAAGTAAAACTATCATCTTCATTATCTGAGTATAAAAAGATGGATGAGGCATTTGATTTTGATTATCCAATCAAGAAATATCAGACACATCATGAAATGATTGAATTATTAAAAGAAGACTATAATCAAACAGTATTAGAAACAAGTCACCTTTTTGATTTAGATACATTACAGGGTATTGTACAGTTAATGGATTCTTCACAACAGATTGATATTTATACTTCAGCAGGTCATTTATTCTTTGCGAAGAATTTTAGTTTTCAGATGTTGGAGATTGGAAAACAGGTTAATGTTCCTTCAGAAGAATATCAATCACAATTACTTGCTGCATCAAGTGATTCTTCTCACCTTGCAATAGTCATTACCTTTAATGGACGTGGGATATTATCAGAAAAGATTCCTTCTATTTTGCATAAGAATCATGTCCCTACTGTACTGATTTCTTCTACTGAATATCATCCTGAAATCAAGTATTATGATTATCAGTTATTCTTAAGTTCAAAGGAAAATCACTATAAGAAAATGTCTTCCTATAGTACCAGATTAAGTCTATTATTTGTATTAGATACTCTTTATACAGCATATTTCAAAAGACATTATGAAGAGAATATTGAAAAGAAAACAGAGTACTACAAAAGAATGACGGGAGAATAAATATGGATATACGAGCTATTGTATGTGATGTTGATGGAACATTACTGACTAGTAAACAGGTTGTAGATGAAAGAACTGTTTCATCTATTAAGAAAGCAAGAAGTAAAGGAATATTATTTGGAATATGTACAGGTAGAGATGCAGATAGTGTAAGAAATCATATAAAATCATGGGGTATTGAAGGATGTATTGATTTTGTAGTGAGTTCTGGAGGTTCTGAGATTGATGATTATATTCTTGATATATATCAGGAGAATCATACATTGAGTCCTGAATTGATTAAAGAAATCATGAATCATTACAAAGATATGGATTGTAACTTTACAATCTGTCATGAAGGTATTCTATATGCACCTAAGGATGATGACTATATTAAAGATATGGCTGAGGGTGATGGGATTGAATATAGGGTTGTTGATTTTGATACGTTCTTAACACGTCCTTATCGTAAGTTGATGATTATATGTGATCCAAGCTATATGCCTCAGATAGTGGAACGTTCTAAATCATTTAAGAATAAAGACTATAAAGCGTCTGCCTTAGTGACTACCAGTTTCTTGTATGAATATATGGATCCTCATGTATCTAAGTCTAATGGTTTAAAAGAGGCTTTAGCTCTTCATGATATTTCTATATCTCAATGTATGGCTTTTGGTGATGAAGATAATGATATAGATATGTTGGAAGAAGCAGGTATTGGTGTTGTGATGGAAAATGGTTCTATTCATGCGAAAGATGCAGCTGACTATGTCACAAAGGATAAAGATTCCAATGGAATAGGTGTATTTATTGAAAAGTTTATATAAGCTTTTTTATCATTTTTTGAGCGTTTTTTAAGAAAAATGATATAATGTGAAATGGTTAAGAAAGGAGTCAATAAAATGGCAAAAGTTGATATTATTTCTGGATTCTTAGGTGCTGGTAAAACAACACTTATTAAAAAATTATTAAATGAATCTTTAAAAGATGAAAAGTTAGTACTCATTGAAAATGAGTTTGGTGAAATTGGAATTGATGGTGGTTTTATGCGTGATGCAGGTATTACTGTCAATGAATTGAGTCAGGGTTGTATTTGTTGCAGTCTTGCAGGTGATTTTGAAACAGCTTTAAAGGAAGTTGTAGATACATATCATCCTGATCGTATTATTATTGAACCAACAGGTGTTGGTAAGTTATCTGATATTATTGCGGCTGTACAGAAGGTACATGGTGCTGATTTAACACTTGATCGTTTCTTTACTGTAGTAGATGCAAAGAAATGTCAGATGTATCATAAGAACTTTGGTGAGTTCTTTAATAACCAGATTGGTGCTGCCAGCTGTGTAATCTTAAGCCGTTCACAGGATGTGTCTGAAGAAAAGATTGCGGAATGTTTAGATATTATTAGAGAATTAAATCCTCATGCACCAGTCGTTACTACTCCATGGGATCAGATTACAGGTGATATGATTCTTGAAGCAAGTAATCATAAGGATGCTTTAGAAAAGGCATTGATTGCCGCTGAAAAGGAACATCAGGAAAGTATTCATGGACATCATCATGACCATCATCATCACCATGATCATGACCATGAATGTGAATGTGGACACCATCATGATCATGAATGTGAATGTGGTCATCATCACGATCATGAACATCATCACCATGATGGAGACAGCACATTATACTATGATGAAGAAGATATGCATGATGCAGATGAAGTATTCAATAGTATTGGTATTGAAACAGCACATCCATTTACTAAAGAAGAACTTGATGATAAGTTAAAGACTTTAGGTACTGATGAATCTTTAGGTCATATTCTACGTTCTAAGGGTATTGTGAAGGGTACTGATGGTAAGTGGTTTGAGTTTGACTTTGTAAGTGGTGATTATGAAATCCGTGAATGTACACCAGATGTTGGTGGAAGAATGTGTGTGATTGGTGAAAAGCTTGATGCACATAAAATCTATGATTTAATGAAAGGTTAATGTATGGATAATTTAGAAACAAGAATTTATCTATTTACTGGCTTTTTAGAAAGTGGTAAAACAACATTTATCAACGATACAATTATTAATACTGACTTCTGTGATTATGAGACATCTGTGCTTATTGTGACAGAAGAAGGTGAAGTAGAATATAATGAAGCTGCTATTAAGGAACATAACTGTAAAATCGTTTATGTAGAGAATGAAGAAGACTTGACTGCCGATTTCTTTAAGGATTTAAAGGAGAAATATCATCCTACACAGGTTCTTGTAGAATTTAATGGTATGTGGAATGTAGATCAGTTTGTAGAATCACCATTCCCTGAAAACTGGGATGTTGTACAGATTCTAACTACTATCAATGCCTCTACTTTCCAGCTTTATGTGAATAACATGCGTGCACTCTTATTCCAACATTGTGCTAAGAGTGACTTAGTCATCTTTAACCGTATTGAAGATGGTATGAAGAAGTCTACTTTAAGAAACAACATCAAGGCAATGAATCCTGTATGTCAGATCATCTATGAAAATAAAGATGGTTCTGTAAATACTATGCAGGATGATGAATTACCATATGATTATACACAAGATCATTTAGAAGTTGCTGATCATGATTTTGGTATCTTCTGTTATGATGCGATGGAACATCCAGAACGTTATGATCAAAAGACAATTAAAATAAAAGGTAAATTCATAGGTCGTGATAAAGTGATTCCTAATGGTTTTATTCTTGGTCGTTATGCAATGGTATGCTGTGAACAGGATACTTCATTAATTGGTATGCTTTGCGTAAGTGAATATGCGTCTAAATTCATACCTAATGAATGGCTTCTATTAGAAGGTCATACACATATTGAATATGATCCATCTATGAATGCGAATATCTGTGTTCTTGATGTAGATCATGTTGAAGGGGCTAAACCTTTAGATAACGAATATGTCACATTTGATTAATCCAGGATATTTTTCCTGGATTTTTTCGTATTATAAAACTAGATATTACGTATAGTAAATAGTACTACTTCACACATTCCATGTATTTAACTAAAGTCATTAATTCTATTCCCCAAAGACCATAAAAATCATTTAAATGCGTCATAAAAAATCAATCATGTAAGCCTCTAAATTATAGAGCATTCTAACATAATTTATTATGCACTATTATTTTAGGAATGTATTTTTTAGAACTATGTAATAGTTCTTTAGGAGCAGTTCATAAACCATATTATTTTCAAATGCTTTTTAGCGGTAATAGAAAAGGTGTCTGCCATTTTATAGCAAACACCCTTTCTTAACGACACGAAGGTATTAGTTTTCTTTATCTTAATACCATTGCCTATTTATTTCACTTAAGAAAGCATATCATGAGTATCATTATGATATTTTTGCTGCGTAATATAATTACCTAAAGCAACAATTCACTTAAAAAGAACGATTTCATTTAATACATAAGTTGAATTCTAGAATTACTTATGCTTATTTAAGATTAAAAAACCAAATATGATAATAAGCGCAATAATAACAATGCAACATGCAAAAATAAAATCAAGGATAACAATATGATTAATTCCTGGTTGAGATAAATAAGAATTACTAAGCAATGAATCAATAATATAAACCATTAGATAGGCTAAAAGAATTGAGACAATAATTTTGATAATCATTCTATTTTTCATTGTACTGTTTCCTCCCGTTAAAAATAGTTAGTACTTATAATTTTATTGTAATATATTTATATAGAACATTATAAACTTTTAATCTTCAGTCTTTTTCATATAATCATTTAAATGAATACCATTTTTTAAAGCATCTATGACATGATCTTTATCGATCACATTTTCTACCTTTTCATCTAAAATCATTCCAATAAAGCGGGCATCATCATCAATTGTAAAAGGACAATAGAAATAGAAATGATTCCCATCTTTAAATTCAAAGCGATAATCAAGAACATACCAATCTCTAGCAATCGGTGTTCCATAATTTTCATAACGATGTTTTAAAAGAAGTTCTACACTTTGAATATCTTCATATTTATATTCCTTTATAAATTTATCTTCTTTACCCAATAAAACAGAATAAAAATATTTTACATTATCTATATAACCTTTAAATTGATAATAACGAATACGATCATTTAAAAACTCTACCGATTGATTTCTTGTTTGATCAAGTGGTAATCTTAACCATAATTGTGAAAACTGGAAATCAGCAGCAATAAAACCATTTGTAAATACAAATGAAATCACTAATACTGAAAGTACTCTTGTTAAAACATCTTGCTCATTCACAGCACTAAAGGATAAAACAATTAAAAATGTAGGAATAAATTTATATAAGAATTTTTTTATTGCGAGTTTCTTTGTAAGTCTTCTTCCAAGAGATACTGTATCCGTTGTTTTTTGATAACCTAATTTATAATTCTTTGTTTCTCTTTGGATTTGTTGTAAAGCGGGTAACATTGGTAAATCTTTTCTTACATACATTTCAATATTTCCTTGAACTTCTTCTAAACTCTTAATTTGTTTTTCTAGATGAATTTGATTGATTTTTAAACATTCTTTAAAATCTAGTTCATTATTTAAAATTGCTTTTACATCATCAATAGAAATATTTAAATTACGTAAAAATTTTACCATGATCAATTTTTGTAAATCTTCTTGGCTATAACTACGATAACCATTGTCATCTCTTTGTGGTGTAACGATTCCTTCCTTTTCATAATAGAAGATGGTATGTTTTGAGATTCCTAATTCTTTTTCTAATTCGTGTGTTTTCATAGATAACACCCCTTCCTTAACTTTATCTAACACTATAGAGTTACTTTATAGTCAAGGTTTTTAATCAAATTTTGAATAAACTGTAAGATATCCTGGCTGATTTTTGTTTTCTTGAACATAAATCCAGTGATTTTTTAAAAAACCATTTATGATTTCTAAAATCTTATCTGTGGATAACTTTTACCATCTTGTCTAAGTTCTAACCCACAGCATGTACATCCACCAACACCATGAATTGAATATTCTATATTATTTTCTTTAAGTAATTGATTGATTTCTAGAATCATATTAAAGTGTACAACATTATTCATGAAAACAACCCTTTACTTTATTATAAACAAAAAGGAAGCTAAACGCTTCCTCTTATAAACACATTTTATAAATATTTAAACAATCTTCTTGGCTCAATGGTCGATAAGCTCTTGGTAAAGAGTCTTGACCATAACAAGCCTTAACATTTAATTCGTCAAATTTTTCATCTGTAATATTCATTTCACTAAGTGTTGTAGGTAAAAGAAGTTCATCTTTAATGAAGTTTTGTAAAGCTTCAATTCCTGCTTTTGCATTATCTTGATCATTACCTTGATCTTGAATACACATCACATTCAAACCAAAACGAGCAAAGTCTCCAGCCACAGTTTCATCTTTGTTTAATAAATAAGTCATCCATTTAGGAGTAATGATTGCAAGGGCTAAACCATGCGTCATCACCTCTTTTTTTATTTTACCTTATTTTATTCATTCTTAATAACAAAATTTGTTATAATTTAGATGGAGGAAATTTTATGAAGAACAGTATCAAGAAGTATCTTAAAAACAGTCTTGTAGTAAAATTTTTCATTTGCTTTATTTCATCACTTTTCGCTTTAGTTTGTGTCGAACAAATAGTGTATATTATATCACCTTATGATACAAACATTAGATCCTATGGCTTAGTGATTATTGGACTGATTATTATCTTTGGTCTTCTAATCCTTAAAAAACTGGATGACCTAAAACACAAATAATATTCTTAAGAAAGGGGAGCTTTCCCCTTTTTTATTGATTTAATGCGTATTTTTTCGTATAATATCCAAGGTTATCGAGGTGATTAAATGAAAGATTTTTGGTATGAATGTAAACACGTATGTAAACAGACAGGCGCAAGATATGGGATTCTTCATACACCACATGGTGATGTAGAAACACCTATGTTCATGCCTGTAGGAACACTGGCAACAGTAAAAGGTATTTCTCCTGAACAGCTTAAAGAAATGGGCTCTCAGGTTGTACTTGCAAATACTTATCATTTATGGTTAAGACCAGGAAGTGATATTGTAAGAGATGCAGGAGGGCTTCATCAGTTCATGAACTATGATGGACCTATTCTTACAGACTCTGGAGGATTCCAGGTATTCTCATTAGGTAAGACACGTAAGATTGAAGAAGAAGGTGTTACCTTCAAGAGTATTGTGGATGGTTCTAAGCTATTCTTATCTCCTGAAAAGTCTATCGCAATTCAGGAAGATCTAGGTGCTGATATTATTATGAGTTTTGATGAATGTGCACCTTATCCATGTACTCATGATTATATGAAGAACTCTGTAGAAAGAACATTAAGATGGGCTAAGAGAGGTCAGGAAGCACATAAGAGAGAAGACCAGGCTTTATTTGGTATTGTCCAGGGTGGTGAGTTTGCGGATTTACGTGAACTAAGTGCTAAGACTTTAGTTGATATGGATTTCCCTGGTTATTCTATTGGTGGTACTTCTGTAGGTGAACCTAAACCAATCATGTATAAAATGATTGAAGATAGTGTTAAGTGGTTACCTGAAGATAAGCCTAGATATTTAATGGGTGTAGGTAATCCTATTGATTTAATTGAAGGTGCTATGAGAGGTATTGATATGTTTGACTGTGTACTTCCTACACGTGTCGCTAGACATGGTGCACTTATGACACATCATGGACGTATGAATATCAATAATGAAAAGTATAAGCGTGACTTTACTCCTATTGATGATAAGTGTCATTGTTATGCATGTAGAAATTATACAAGAGCTTATTTAAGACATCTTCACAAGTGTGATGAAATCTTTGGTAAGTCTTTATTATCTATTCACAATGTTGCATTCTTATTAGATCTTGCAGCAGATATTAGAAAAGCAATTCAAGAAGACCGTTTAGCTGATTTTAAGGAAGAATTCTTAGAACAGTATGGTCGTGATGTTTATGAAAGGGCGTTTTAGTTTTATGGATATTGAATTATTTGATTATGATCTTCCGGAAGAATTAATTGCACAGACACCATTAAAGAAACGTGATACTTCACGTTTAATGGTTCTAGATAAAGAAACAGGAAATGTTGAACATAAACACTTCTATGATATTCTAGATTATCTAAAGCCAGGTGATGTGCTTGTAAGAAATAATACAAAGGTTATTCCAGCACGTCTTTATGGTCTTAAGGAAGAAACTGGTGGACATGTAGAAGTTCTTTTATTAAAGGATCTTCATGATGATTTATGGGAATGTTTAGTAGGTAATGCGAAGATTGTAAAGCTAGGTACTGTGATTACTTTTGGTGATGGTCGTTTAAAGGCTCAGTGTACTGAAATCAGAGAAGAAGGTATTCGTATCTTCAAGATGATTTATGATGGAATTTTCTATGAAATTCTAGATCAGTTAGGTATTATGCCTTTACCACCATATATTAAAGAAAAGTTAAATGATCCTGATCGTTATCAGACAGTCTATGCAAAGGTAGAAGGTAGTGCTGCTGCCCCTACTGCAGGCTTACATTTTACTGAAGAATTACTTCAGAAAGTAAGAGAAAAAGGGGTCGAAATCCTAGATGTGACTTTACATGTTGGTTTAGGCACATTTAGACCTGTTAAGGTAGAAAATGTATTAGAACATCATATGCATAGTGAATATTATGAAATCAGTGAAGAAGTAGCTGAAAAATTAAATCAGGCTAAAAAAGAAGGTAGACGTATTATTGCGGTGGGTACTACTTCTTGTCGTACATTAGAAGCCAACCATTCTAAATATGGATGCTTCAAAGCAGCTCATGAAAATACAAATATCTTTATTTATCCTGGTTATACATTTACTGGTATTGATGCATTGATCACAAACTTCCATCTTCCTAAGTCTACATTAGTGATGCTTGTAAGTGCTCTTGCAGGTAGAGAACATATCTTAAATGCCTATAAGATTGCAGTAAATGAGAAGTATCGTTTCTTCTCATTTGGTGATGCAATGTTCATCCACTAATGAAACAGAATTATCGTTTAGTGATGTTGGAGACTCTTAAACATTTAGAAGGACGTCCAAAGTTATTGCTTCATGCATGCTGTGGTCCTTGTTCTTCTAATGTAATTAAAGAGTTATGTCAGTACTTTGATATTACTATTTATTATACAAATAGTAATATCTACCCTGCTGATGAGTATCATCGGCGTGAATCTGAGTTAGAAAGATTTGTGAAAGAGTTCAATGATAAAGAGAACCAGAATGTGCAGGTGGTAGAAGATACCTATGATCCTGAAGAATATTTAACGCATATTGCGCCATATAAGGATACTGGAGAAAAGGGCTACCGCTGTTATGTGTGTTATAAAGTAAGAATGGAGAAAGCAAGAGATTATGCTAGAATGCATGGTTTTGATTATTGGACAACTGTGTTGTCTGTTTCTCCTCATAAGAATAGCCAATGGATCAATGAGATTGGTAATGATTTAGATCTAGAGACACCAAAATTCCTTCATAGTGATTTTAAGAAGGATAATGGTTATTTAAAATCAACACGTATGAGTGATGAATATCATATGTATAGACAGAACTACTGTGGCTGTGTTTATAGCTATCAGGAAATGCTAGAAAGAGAAAAAACAGACCTCTAATGAGATCTGTTTTTTAAGTTATCTAAGAATAGTTTAATCTTCTCAGTCGCAATTTTTAATTCTTCTAGTGAGTATGCATAAGAGACACGAATAAATCCTTCTCCAGCATCACCAAAGGCTGTACCTGGTACACAGGCTACCTTCTGATCATTTAATAGTTCTTCACAGAATTCTTCAGATGTAAGACCTGTAGAACGAATACATGGGAATACATAGAAAGCACCCATTGGGTTAAATGTATGAAGTCCCATATCATTAAATGTTTTTACAAGGAAGTTTCTACGTGAGAGATAAGAGGCTCTCATTTCTTCTACTTCTTTATCACAATGTCTCAGTCCATCTATTGCACCATATTGTGCACCAGTAGGTGCTGACATGATAATATACTGATGAATCTTACACATTGCCTTAGAGAATACTGGGTTTGCAAGAACATAACCAAGTCTCCATCCTGTCATGGCATAGGCCTTAGAGAAACCATTGATGACAATAATCTGATCTCTGATTTCTGGGAATGAAGCCAATGTACAGAATGGTTCTTCATAGCTTAATTCTGCATAGATTTCATCTGATATAACAATAATACCTGATTCTTTAATAATAGGTACAAGTTTCTCATAGTCTTCTCTTGTCATTGCCCCACCTGTTGGGTTTGAAGGGAAGTTGATCAACATGACCTTTGTCTTTGGTGTAATAGCTGCTTTAAGCTTTTCAGGTGTTAATTTGAATTCATCTTTTTCTTCTAGGTGAATTCTTACAGGTACTCCTCCTGAAAGAATAACACTTGGTTCATAAGCAACATATCCTGGGTCTAAGATAATCATTTCATCACCTGGATTCATTAAGGCTCTTACTGCGATATCGATACCTTCTGAACCACCTACAGTCACAATAATTTCATTTTCAGGATCATAATGTACACCAAAACGACGATAATAATAATTACTAATTTCCTGACGTAATTCTAATAAACCTCTGTTTGCGGTATAGAAAGTACGTCCTTTTTCAATTGAATAGATTGCAGCTTCTCTAATCTTCCAAGGTGTCGCAAAATCAGGTTCCCCTACACCTAATGAAATAACACCTTCCATCTGGTTTGCAAGATCAAAGAACTTACGAATACCACTTGGTTTAATAGTTTGTGCTGCAGTACTTAATTTCTTCTCATAATCCATTTTATGGAGTCACCACCAGTCGCGTATTTTTACCATCTTCATCATCTACTAGGACATGTCCATCTGTCTTATATGGCTTTAACACAAATGTTGTTTTTGTTCCTGTAACACCAGGAATACATGCCAATTTAGATGCAACAAAGTGCGCGACTTCCTGCATAGTACGACCCTTTACAATGCACATAAAATCATAATCACCAGATAATAAATACATTGTTTCAATTTCTTCGTACTTATAAATGTGTGATGCAATACGATCATAACCATATTCTCTTTCAGGAATAGCATTAATCTCAATCATCGCAGTCACAAGTTCAGTATTTGTCTTGTCCCAGTTGACAATAGTATGGTAACCACAAATAATCTTCTCTTTTTCTAGTCTATTTAATCTTTCTACAATGCTGTCTTTAGATTCTGCTAGCGCGGCGGCTAGGTCAGAAACCTTATATCTTGCATTTTTCTGTAACAATTGAATTAAAAGACCATCACTCATAGATAAAAGTTCCTTATTATCCAACCTTTTGTCCTCCTTTGACTATTGTACAATTATTTTATAATAACGAAACTCATTAGTAAATAGAGAATAATTATGATAAAATATTTTCATATGGAGGTGTCCTATGAAAACGTTTTATGTTGCAAGCTACGGTAAAGGTGACGATAAAGGAATCTATATCGTTTCTTTTAATGAAGAAACATTGGAATTAAAGAAAATACAACAGATATTAACTCAAGATTTTCCATCATATTTGATTGCGAAGAATAAAGAACTTTATGTATCTTATAAGAATGCGAGATCTAATAATGAAGGTGGAGGATTAGGAAGTTTTAGTATTCATAAGAATGAATTGATTCTTAATAATAACTATTCTTCTTCTGGTAGAAGTTATACACATTTATGTATCTCTGATGATAATAAGTATATCTTTGCGGCAAACTATCATGTTGGTGCAACAGCTGCTTATAAGCTAGAAAATTATCGTATTGATCATAAAATTGGGGCTGTGAGACATACTGGTATGGGTCCTGATTTATTAAAGAGACAGACTGCACCTCATGTCCATAATGTTGGTTTTACACCTGACAGACGTTTCTTATATGCTGTAGATTTAGGTGCTGATAAGATTGTGATGTACAATTATAAAGATGGTGTACTAAAAGAGAATACAGATTATACAGTAAATGTTGTACCTGGTTCTGGTCCTAGACATTTGATTTTCTCACAGGATGGGCGTTATGGTTATCTCATTAATGAGATTGCGAATAAGATCATGGTCTTTAAATATAATGAGGGTCGTATGAGTTTAGTTCAGGCCATTCATTGTGTTCCACGTCATTTTAAAGGATTTAATGCAGCTGCCGCAATTCATCTCACAAAGAGTGGAGAACATCTACTTATTTCTAATAGAGGTCATAATTCTATTGCCTTATATAGAGTCAATAAAGAGAATGGTAAGATTTCTTTACTTTATATGGTACATACTGGTAAAGAACCTAGAGACTTCAATATTATTGATGATAAGTATGTTATTGTAGGTGCACAGGAAGATAATAAGCTTCAGGTACTTACTTTTGATGAAGAGAATGAAAAGCTATTGATGACAGATTCTGAATTAGAGATTCCTGCACCTGTATGCGTATGTGTTGAAGATTGAGCTTAGCTCAATCTTTTTTATTATATCATTAAGTAATTTAAAGATTCTTTGAGAATAAATATATAGGAGGGCCGCTATGGAAGAATTGATGAAAAATTTATATTTATTCTTAACAGAAGCAGAGAGAGGTGATGTATTAAGAATACATGTGACTGAAACAGATGAATGTTATGAATTTAGTTATGATGAAGTTATGGATATTGTATTCCATAATAGAATTCCAGAAAGGTTTAAAAAAGAAGTAGGTCCTAGTAATTAGGATCTACTTCTTTACTTTTAGAGTAATGATGACTTCGTCATCTGTTTCATCGATGTTTTCTTCTACATCAGTTCCTGCATCAGTGACCATCTTTACTGCCTGATTGATTGTATTGATTGCGATTTTAACACTTCTAGAGAATTTACGTACACGTGGTTTTTCTTTTTTTGGTGTTAATAGTTTCGCAATTCTTTTTTCTGTTTCATCGACAGTTAAGTTCTGTTCAAGAATCTCCTTCAACATATTATTTTGTTGTGCTGTATCTTCTAGTTTTAATAAAGCACGGGCATGTCTTTCAGAAATTTCTTTTTTCTTAACTGATTCCTGTACAGTGATAGGAAGCTTTAAGAGTCTAAGTTTATTAGCCACTGTAGACTGCTTCTTACCTACCTTTTCAGCTAACTGGGCTTGTGTTAAACCCTGTGTATCTAGAATCTGCTGGTAAGCTAAGGCTTCTTCTATTGCTGAAAGATTTTCCCTTTGAATATTTTCTACTAATGCGGCATTGGCAGTCTGATTGTCATCGAGTTCCTGGATGATACATGGTACTTCTGTAATACCTGCTAGTTTGCAGGCACGGTATCTTCTTTCCCCTACAACAATCTGATATTTACCTTCATATTCTCTGACTACGATAGGCTGTAAGAGACCATTCTGCATAATAGATTCAGCGAGTTCCTGGATCTTCTCATCTTCAAAATGAGTACGTGGCTGTTCCTTGTTGGCAACAATATCATTGATGTCTAAGAAACAATAAGCATCTTTAATAACGTTCTTTTTCCTTCTATAAAGGCTTTTTCTTAATTTGTCCATAGTTTCTTGGGTACTTTGCAGGTGTTGATTTCACTTTCTTGATTACGATGTTATGACGGTGATCATTCTGATCACTTAAAGTAAAAGTAAAATCATCCATCACTTCTCCTCCAAGTACCTTTATGCCTCCCTTCGCATCTTTTAATTCTTCAGGGGCTTTGAGTCCTTTTAATGAAAGGAAGTAACCATCTTTCTTCACTAATGGGAGACAAAGTTCATCTAAGATATTTAATCTTGCAACTGCACGGGCCATGACGATATCAAATGATTCACGATGATCTTTACAGAAATCTTCAGCACGTGATGCAACTGCTTGAATATGATCTAATTCTAATTCTTTAAATAAGTGATTCAAGAATGTGATTCTCTTATTCAAAGAATCTACAATAGTGACATTTAATTCTGGATAAACGATTTTAAGTGGAACTGAAGGGAATCCAGCACCTGCACCTACATCACAGATTGTTTGATTAGAGAATGGAAAATCAAACGCAATTGTAAGAGAATCATAGAAGTGTTTTAAATAAACACCTTCTCTATCTGTAATAGCTGTTAAGTTCATCTTCTCATTCCATTCTACTAGTATTTCATAATACTTTTCAAACTGTTCAATCTGTTTCTCTGAAAGCACAATGCCTTTTTCTTCTAAGCTCACAATAAATTCTTGTTGTGTCATATTAATCTCCGTATTGTGTTTTTAAGTGAATAAGTAAAACAGAAATATCTGCAGGATTAATACCAGAAATACGTGTTGCCTGACCAATAGTTACAGGTCTCACTTTCTTTAGTTTCTGTCTTGCTTCTAATGATAAGTTTAATACATCATCATAGTCCAAGTCAGCAGGAATCTGCTTTTCTTCCATATTCTTTACTTTTTCTACTTGTCTTAATGTTTTTTCAATATATCCCTTATATTTAATAAGAATAGTGACTCTTCTCATTTCTTCTTCAGTTAAGTCAACATGTTCAATATAAGGTAATAAGTCTTCATAGACTAATTCTGGTCTTTGAAGAATAGCACGGGCAGTTACACCTTCTTTTAAACGTGTTGAGCCCTTTTCTTCTAAGAGGTCATTGATTTCACTCTTAGGTGAGAAATGAATGGTATCTAGACGTTCTATTTCAGCATGGATACGATTCATTTTATCTAAGTAAAGTGAATAGACTTCATCATTTACAAGACCTGCATCATGGCCATATTTTCTTAATCTTTCATCCGCATTATCATGTCTTAATAATAATCTATATTCAGCACGACTTGTTAACATACGATATGGTTCTTTAGTACCTTTAGTCACTAAGTCATCAATCAATACACCAATATAAGCTTCATCACGTTTCAAGATTAAAGGTTTATTACCCTTTACCTTCTTAGACGCATTAATACCAGCAATAAGTCCCTGACCTGCTGCTTCTTCATAACCTGAAGTACCGTTGATCTGACCTGCAGTAAAGAGATTCTTTAATACCTTTGTTTCTAGACTAGGCCATAACTGTAATGGATCAATCGCATCATATTCAATCGCATATGCATATTTTAAAATAGTGCAGTTTTCAAGTCCTGGTAATGAATGCACCATCTTTTCCTGAATATCATGAGGCATGGATGTAGAGAATCCCTGTACATAGATTGTATTCATTTCCTTAGATTCTGGTTCAAGAAAGATCTGATGTCTTTCCTTATCCGCAAACTTAACAACCTTATCTTCAATAGATGGACAATAACGTGGTCCAATACCTTTAATAAGTCCTGAGAACATCGCGCATTTATCTAGATTATCTCTAATAAGTTTATGTGTTTCTGCCGTTGTATATGTTAAGTAACATACAGTTTGATCTTCTACTGGTGTGAAATGTGTTGTTTCATATGAGAATGAAAGTTTCGCATCTGTACCAGGCTGTACTGTTGTTTTTGAATAATCAATAGAATTGATTTCTACACGAGGTGGTGTACCTGTCTTTAATCTTTGGATTCTAAATCCATAATCCTTTAACTTACTTGATAAATATAAGCTTTCCTTCTGTTTATCTGGTCCACTAGGAGTCTTAG
This sequence comes from Catenibacterium faecis, assembly GCF_014306455.1. NCBI lineage: Bacteria > Bacillati > Bacillota > Erysipelotrichia > Erysipelotrichales > Coprobacillaceae > Catenibacterium > Catenibacterium faecis. The sequence continues at coordinate 25,194 of NZ_JACRWG010000009.1, read as the reverse complement.
AATGACCTACAAGGACTTCAGCCTTTAAATAAGTTCCTGTAGTAAGAATTGTGGTACGAGATTCATAGCGTGTACCATCCGCAAGGATAACACCCTTACACTCATCACCTTCTACAATCAAATCCTCTACCATTGCTTCTACAATATCAAGATTTTCTTGTTCCTTTAATACTTTCTGCATATAGCGTGGATAAGCTTTCTTATCTGCCTGTGCACGAAGAGACTGAACACCTGGTCCTTTCGCAGTATTCAACATCTTCATCTGAAGGTAAGTCGCATCTGTAGTTTTACCCATCTGTCCCCCAAGTGCATCTATTTCTCTTACAATAATGCCTTTTGCAGGTCCTCCAATGGATGTATTACAAGGCATGCTTCCTGCATTAGAGAAGTTGCTTGTAATAAGTAATGTTTTATTTCCTGTTCTTGCACCAGCAAGACATGCTTCAATACCTGCATGGCCAGCACCTACAACTATAATATCGTACACTATAAACGACCTTCCTTTCTTATTTAATACGTGTCTATATTAACACATCAATTCGCGTTTGTCATTATACCACAAATGCATTATTATGGTGTAAAATTCAATCAAAAATGTTGGTGGTATGATATAATAAAAACGGTGATGAACGATGAAAGAAAGAGATATTTTAAAGATCTATAATAATTATTGTATCATTGGGATGAGTCCTGATCCTGAGAAGTACAGTTATCAAATATATCAGTGCTTAAAGAATGCAGGTAAGCATGTCTATGGTATATCTCCTAAGTATGACACAATAGACAATGATAAGATGTATACATCTCTGATGGATATAGAGTACCCTGTAGATGTTGTTGTTTTTGTCGTCAATAAAACGATTGGTATGACTTATATCAGAGAGATGAGAGAGCTTGGTATCAAGTATGCCTGGATGCAGCCAGGAACTTATGATGAAGATTTACTTCATGCTTTTCATGATCAGGGAATAGAAACAATAGAAAATTGTGTATTACAGGTCATGAATGGTTAAATCAAATATAGATTCATGTAATGGGAAGGTGATATCGACTTGGATATCATCTTTTTTAGTATCTTTCAAATCTACTGTACCTAATGTTTCTTTTCTATCTGATATCACTTGATAACCAAAATCATATTGTTGTGATAAAGAGAAACCAATAGAACTCATAATGACAGGATCACCATGTAATTGAATCATCTGCTCTGTCTGTAGTCTAAAGAAGTTCTGATAAGGAATCTGGTCAATGCCAGTTTCTAATGCCTGTTCAACAGCCATAAAGAAATAAGAAGAGAACTTACCATATGGGAATCCTACAACATAAGGTGTGCCATACTTCTCTTTTAATAATTCTGCAATCTTTAATCCTTTCACTGATACTACAATATTTACATCTGCATAACCGGCCATATCCAATGATGTATCATGATATAAGAAAGTTGTAAGGACATTGTATTTTTGTTCAGTAAAATAATCCTTTAATATTTCATAGACTTCTTCATCAAATAAATCAGGTGTTAAGCCTAATAGATTAATAGAAGTCACAGGCATTTGTAAGTTATATTGAATATCTGGTAATTGTTTAACTAATGTGCATAATTCTTCTTCTGTATAATTCATATATGTACCTCATTTTTTCTTCATTATATCATAGTTTTTAGTTTGCACGAACTAACTATTAGGCTATAATATAGTTAGGTGATACTAACATAGGAGGAGATGTTATGAATTTTTTAGAGATTAAGGATTTAAAGAAGTCTTTTGGACAAGGAGAGAGTCATATTGATGTATTAAAGGGGATTGATATGACTATTAATAAAGGAGAATTCTGTGTATTGCTTGGTCCTTCTGGTTCTGGTAAATCTACACTACTTAATATTATTGGGGGTATTGATAGTTTAGATGAGGGAGAACTTATTATTAATAAACATCATTTAAAGACAATGAAGGAGAAGGAATTAAGTCAATATAGACGTGATCATTTAGGTTATATATTCCAGATGTATAATTTAATTCCTAACTTAACAGTGAGAGAGAATATCGAAGTAGGTGCTTATTTAAGTAAGAAGCCTTTGGATATTGATGATTTATTACATACACTTGGTTTATATGAGCATCAAAATAAATTACCTAATCAATTATCTGGTGGACAACAACAGCGTACTGCAATTGGACGTGCAGTCATAAAGAATCCAGATATACTTCTTTGTGATGAACCGACTGGCGCACTCGATTATCGCACTTCACAGGATATATTACAGTTAATCTGTGATATTAATGAAAGATTTGGAAATACAATCATCATGGTGACACATAATGAATCTATTAAGTATATTGCGAATCATATCTGTGTATTACATGATGGAATAATTAAAGAAGACTATATGAATACAGATCGTAAACGAGTTAATGAGGTGGATTGGTAATATGAAGAATCCATTAAATAAACGTTTTATACGCGAATTAAAAGAAGACTGGAGTAAGTATCTTGTTATCTTCTTATTGATGACAGGTATGATTGGTCTTGTATCTGGTTTTATTGTGGCGGATGAGAGTATGATCAAAGCTTATAATGAAAGTTTTGAGAAGTATACGATTGAAGATGGTCACTTTAATGTAGATAAGAAACTAAATAATCAGTCTTTGATCAATATTTCTAAAGCCGGTGTACATCTCTATGATCATTCTTATGTAGAAGAAACATTGATCAATGGAAATAAATTACGTATCTTTGCGACACCTCAAAGCGTAAATAAAGTATGTGTGATGAAAGGAAAACTTCCTCAAAATGATAAAGAAATTGCGATAGATCGTATGTATGCCGTCAACAACAAGTTATCTATTGGGGATACTATTAAGAGTCAGAATCATTCATTAAAGATCTGTGGTTTAGTGGCTTTACCAGATTATTCCGCATTATTTGAGAATAACAGCGATACGATGTTTGATGCCATCAAGTTTGGTGTGGCTGTTGTACAACCTTCTTTATTCAATCAATGGGATACAGCACATATGACCTATAGCTATTCATGGCTTTATACAAATAAACCAAAGAATGAAGAAAAGAAATCTGAATTATTCTTAAAGTTATTGAATAAAGAAGTACATCTAGAAGAATATATCCCTCAATATGAGAATCAGGCTATTCATTTTACTGGTGATGATATGGGTAGTGATGGCGTGATGGTCAGACTTCTCTTATATATCATGATTGTGATTATCGCATTTGTATTTGCGGTCACTATGACCAATACAATCCAGAAAGAATCTAATGTGATTGGGACATTACTGGCATCTGGTTATACAAAGAAAGAATTGATCCGTCACTATATGACACTTCCTATTATTGTGACACTTATGAGTGCCTTGATAGGTAATATTCTAGGTTATACCTATTTTAGAGTAACTATGGCGAATTTATATTATGCCAGTTATAGTTTAACGACTTATCAAACAGTCTGGAGTGCAGGGGCTTTTATTCAAACAACAATTGTACCTGTTATACTCATGTTTATAATTAATCTCTTTATATTAAATAGACAGTTGTCTCTATCTCCTCTTAAATTCTTAAGAAGAGATTTAAAGAGACACAAACAATCACATGTCATGCCTTTGTCAGCACGTATTCCTTTTATTACACGTTTTAGAACACGTATTATTCTTCAAAATAAAGCCCATTATATTGTGATGTTTATTGGATTAATGTTTGCGAATATGATCTTATTATTTGGACTTGCGATGCCAGATATTATTAATTCCTATGGAACCAATATTAAACAGAATATGTTTGCAGATTATCAATATATTCTTAAAGTACCAGCAAGCTTGCAGTCTAGTGAAAAGAGCTTTTCTAATATGATAGAAGCTTATACTTTCACAAAAGGAATAGAAACAGAAGAAAAAACAGCAGAGAAGTTTAGTGCTTATAGCTTAAAGATGGAAGACAATACATTAGATACTGTGACTGTATATGGTGTAAAGAAGAATAGTCGTTATATTTCTATTAATGATGGTGTTTATGTATCAAGTGCTTATGCAGATAAATATCATATTCATAAAGGTGATGTCATTCACTTAAAGACAGAGTATACAGATAAGAAGTATACATTAAAGGTCAGTGGTGAATATAACTATCCAGGTGCGATTGCGATATTCATGAATCAGAAAAAAATGAATCAGTTATTTGATTTAGATGATGATTATTTTTCTGGTTATTTCTCAAAGAATCCTATTACTGACATGAATGAAAAGTATATAGGCACAACCATTGATTATGATTCATTAAGTAAAGTATCTCGACAATTGAATGTATCAATGGGAAGTATGGCTTATTTACTTTGTGGAATGGCTGTCATCATGTTTATTGTGCTTATTTATCTTCTTACAAAAACAATTATTGAAAAGAATGCGCAATCTATTTCTATGACAAAAATTCTTGGTTATACAAATCATGAAGTAAGTTCTATTTATATTGTGTCTACATCTATTATTGTATCTTTGTTTATTCTGATCACTGTGCCACTCGATTATGCGATATTAAAGCCAATATTTGAAGCAATGATGAAAGAAGAGATGGCTGGATGGATGCCTCTAACGGTAAGTAACCTTACTTTCTTAAAGACAATCGTTATTGGTTTTATCAGTTATTTTATAGTGATGTTGATTGAGTATAAGAAGATTAAAAAGATTCCAATGCAGGATGCATTGAAGAATGTGGAATAGGGGGGGTTCTTGTATGAATAAGAAGTTAATAGCGATACTATGTTGTATCATGCTTACAGGATGTACAACGGAGACAAAGACGAATAAAACAAAGACAGTCAAAGAAGAAACACTTGTTGTATTAAGTGAAGAAGGTCACAATGTAAAGGAAGCAGTGAATAAGAGTGAAACTATTACTGTAAAGACAAATACACTTGGAGAGATAAAAAGCACAAAAGCAGAAGTCACTATCCCTTCTATAAGTGAAGGTGATCTTATTAAGGATACAACTATATTAAAAGATATTAGTAATAAAGGTGATGAGAATATCACCTTGAATGATCATCAATTGTTGATAGAAAATAATAAGAATAGTATCCAGTATGAAGGTACTTTAGATACGACTCTTCCTGTTGATGTAGATGTGACTTATTATTTAGATGGACAGAAAGTTACAAATATCAAAGGTAAAACAGGTACATTAAAGGCTGTATTTAAGTATAAGAATAATACCGAGACTCCTTTCGTAGCGACTACTATTATGCTTCTTCCTCAAGAAACAGTCAGTGATATTGAAATAAAGAACGGAAAAAGCATGTTGATGGATAATTATCAGGCTATTGTTGGATTAGGATGTCCTGGTCATGAACCATTTAAGGATTCTATGGAAGTAACTATGAAGATCAAGAACTTCCAATGTGACTATATGAGTACTGTATTTACTGATGGTATGTTTAAAGATTTAGACTTAAGTGAACTCACAAAGACAACGGATCAATTAAATCAATCATCACAGAAACTTGTAGAAGGTGCAGCTCAATTACTAGCAGGATGTACAACGTATGGACAATACCTTCATACATATATGTCCAATGTGTCAAAAGTAAGCGATGGAGCCAATGCATTGTTAGAAGGTTCTAAACAATATAACGCATCTACACAAGCACTTATTAAAAACTTAATATCTTCCATGAATAATCCTACAGAATTCATTCAATCTAAAATAAATAATATTGATCTCACAGATGAACAGCGTATAGCAATCAATAAAGCAATCAGTGAAGGTGTTCAGGAAAGCTTAATACAAAATAAGAAGAGTTTAGAACAACTCTCACAATTGCTTTCTCAAAGTCCTGTATCAAAACAATTAGAGACATTATCTTCTAGCTTATCAGAGTTGAGTCAGGCTGGAAATGAACTTTCTCAACAATACCAGACACTTGTAACGGGTGCAAAAAGCTTATCTGAAGGAATGAGTCTATTTGATCAAGAAGGTATTCAAAAGATCACTGATATAACTACAATTAAGAAGTTAAAAGAAAAAGACAATTATAGTGGTCTATCAGGAAATAATATCACAAATACAAAATTCATCTTTGAGATGGATATCTAGAACCTTGTATTCACAAGGTTCTTTTCATTTCTATCAGCTTTAATTTAGCTTATATGATATATATTTTTCATTTTTCGAGCGTTACTGTATTTAAGGATTGGGAGTATGTTAAAATATGAACATGGAGGTGATATTCATGGATGATTTCTTAAGTGATATTTATACAATACTCTTTGCGAAATGGATTCTATTGCAGGAAGTGCCTGACTTTGAAACAAAAGTGAATGAAGACTATACAGAGATTCATTTCTATAATAAGCATGCAGATATTGAAATTGTCTTTAATCCATTGAATATCATAGAGTTTAAAGCTACCAATACACAATCTGGTGAGACTGAATATTATCTACATTTCCAGATGAAAACATTGAATCATACAATGAAGTTATTTAAAGAACTCACTCATTACATGAAACATATTGGTGAATCACCTACGATTAAGATTCTATTGTGCTGTAGTGGTGGATTAACAACTAGCTATTTTGCGATGAAGATGAATGAAGCCTCTAAATTAATGAGTCTTCCTTATGTGACAGAAGCAAGTGGTTATAATAATTTATACTATGTAGCACAGGATTATGATGTAGTTCTCTTAGCACCACAGATTTCTTATTTACATGCTAAAGCATGTGATATTCTTAAAGATAAAATTGTCTTAAATGTGCCACCTGAAGTATTTGCGAAATATGATGTAAAAGCCATCTTTACACTTGTGAAAGAATCATTAGAGATTAAAAAGAACCAATCTGATCAGAAGATTCCTTTACCTGTTATGTTGGATGTAGAAATTAAACATAAGACATTAGCTCTCTCCATTTTCCGTAATAAACAATCCATTCATGTTGCTTATCGTGTATATGATAAGAATCAAGAAATACTATTAGATAACGAAGTAATCAAACCTATAGTTAATCTTCAGGATATTTGTGACATTATTGATATTGCCCGACTTCATTATCCTCGTATTCGTTATATTGGTATTGCGACCCCAGGTATTATTGATGATGGTTATGTGTCTTCTACAAGTTTAGTCGGATGGGAAACACCAGAGAGATTAGAAGATGTCCTCACTGAACGTTATCATTTGCCTGTATGTATATGTAATGATGTCAATGCAGCGGCTGTAGGTTATTATTCTTCACAAGATCAAGTAAGTTCACTGGCTTTCTTATTCCAGCCTATTCATGCATTAAGTGGTGCAGGTATTATTGTGGATAACTGCCTACTACATGGTATGCATAACTTAGTGGGAGAAGTACAATTTCTTCCTTTAGATTTAACAGAAGATAAAATGACACTCAGTATGTCTCCTGAAGGATGTATTGAGGTTGTATCACGTACTCTTGTTTCTATTATCAGTTTATTAAGTCCTGAAGAATTAGTTCTCTATTGTGACTTTATTCCTCATGTACTTCCTCTATATGAAGAAATGGCCACTCTTATACCAAAAAAATATATTCCGCCTATTACCAAAGTAGATAACATGCAGGAATATATTCTTCTTGGGACTATGATATTAAGTACAACACAGAACTAAGAGAGTTCTATATAGTGTTCAATACGATAGTCTATATTCTTTTCATAATCTTTATTAAAATAGCATGCATACAAACAGTCTAATAAGAACTGTAATGAAGCTCTAGAAGAAAAAGATGCAATCTTTTCTTCTGAATCTTCATACGATGCAAAATAGAGATGATAATCAACAAGTTTAGATAATTCACTCTCTTTAGTAGAAGAGATAAGAACAGTTGTCACCTGGTTCTTATTCATCACACGGATGAAATCTTCTACATGAGGTGTTCTATTGGCATAGGAGATCACGATTGCGAGATCTCCTTTTTTTAATGTTTCAGCCACCTTTGTTTGATAGAAAATCTGTTTTTCTACTATGACATCCTTACCTATTTCTAACATGTTCTGTCTAAAACACTCAGCCATGAAGAAATTACCTATAGAAGGAAATAACGCGATAACATTCGCATCATACATCTTCTGGACAATTTTACCAAATTCATCTAGATTCACTAGGTTTAAAGTAGAATGAAGTGTCTGGTCATAGAGATTCAACATTTTAGTCATGATTTCATGGTTTGTGTTATTGATCCTGAAAGGATAGTTATAGTCTACTGAAACAAGTTCTTTCTGGTATCTTTCACGATCAAAATGGATATGGGATTTAAATGCCTGTAAACCTGAAAGTTCTAGTTTATCAATAATTCGATAAATAGTAGAAACAGACACATAGCTGTTTTTAGAAATATCTGAAGCAGACATATTCATAATATCTTCTGAATGTTCTATAACATAATCTATAAGTGTTTTTTCACTTTCTGTAAGTGATAATTGTTCGAGCTTATCATAAATGTTCATAAAAAGCCTCCTGATAGACTATATTATACTCTATTTTAATTACTATTTCTTTAACTGGAATACTTCAAGTGCATTCTCTGTTGTCTGTTTGGCGACTTCTTCGTAGCTTAATCCTTTTAGTTCAGCAATCTTCTGAGCAACAAAATAGACATTACCTGGTTCATTCTGTTTTCCTCTATAAGGTGCTGGTGTGAGATAAGGGTCATCTGTTTCTACAAGTAGATAGTTTAAATCTACGCCTTCAGCCACTCTTTTAGGAACCTTCGCATTCTTAAAAGTAACAGGACCTGCCAAAGAAATATAATAACCAATCTTAATGAATCTTAAAGCCATCTCATAACTTCCACTATAACAATGCATAATACCCTTTACACCAGACTTAGAAAGTATATCAAATGTATCTTCATAAGCATCTCTGGCATGAATAGTAACAGGTAAAGATAATCTCTTGGCTATTTCTAACTGTTTCTTAAAACAGTCAATCTGTTTTTCTTTAGATGCTTCATCCCAATAGTAATCTAATCCTATTTCACCTACAGCAACAACCTTAGGATCTTTCGCAAGTGCTTCTATTGCCTCTAAATCCTCATCTGTTGTCTCTTTACAATCATTAGGACTAATACCTACTGCAGCATAAATAAAGTCATACTCATGCGCTATCTGTACTGCAAGACGTGAAGACTCTAAATCATAACCTACAACAGTAAAGTACTTCACACCTCTATCTATTGCATTCTGAATATATAAATCACGATTTTCAAATAATTGTTCACTATTTAAATGTGTATGTGTATTAAATAACATTTTTCTTATTACCTCGCTTTTAATCAAGTATACATAAAAAAAACAGGGGAATAAACCCCCTATTAGTAAAGGGCTGTCGTAATGAACAGCCCATCTTGCATCATTTACTGTCCTACTTATAATTATTTCAGAAGTTAACTTATCAAGCTTAAAATATATTACATATTGATTTTTCCCATAGAATATTCTGTTTATCAAAGAATTGTTTTAATTTTTCGAGATCATTTAATTCCACATTTTTTCTTTCAAAAAATGTTGTATATCCAGCTTTACTTATAATTAATATAATTTCTTTTGTTTCTATAACTTGTTTAATATCCTTATACATGATTTTACTCTTATTTTGAGTAGATTGTTCAACTGAAATAATTCCATCATTATCAAATATTAAATCGATACTTACCTGATCTGATCCATATTTTTCTTTTTGAAGTTTTATGAATCTTTTCAACATAACTTCTGATTGAACAAAAGGTAATATACACAAAATAACTAATAATAGAGAAGATTTAATAAAATCAAACATATCACCATTAGATACGCTAATCAATGCGGCTAATAATGCTAAGACTGCTCCGCATAGAACAAAGAATTTGTATATAAAATGAAAAAAGAAGAATCTTACTTTTTTTAAATTCGAATAATTTATTATGTTATTTTTAACAGTTAATAGTTCCATTCTGTCTAACCTCACAAACCAAGAATATTTACAACTATAGATATTCTAACATAATAAATAATAATTATATACTATCAATTAAATCTTGTTGCTTTGTTCAACAAAAAAGCTACCAGTTTATTATATTCTTTGGTAGCTTCCCATGTACTCTTATTCTATTTATGAAAAGAAAAAGTATTACTAACTTCTAAGTCACTCGCTATCAAATAAAAATAGATTGATCATTTAGAGTTCTTTCATATTACAAAGTATATTATTCTTTTCGAAGATATTCCTTATTTCCTCATATTGATCTTTTGTAGCGTTCTTCTTTTCAAAATAAATAGGTGCATCTTCTTTAACTTGAATCACAATAAGTGTTCCTGAATCGATTACTTCTTTTATGCTTTTATATTCCGTTAAATGATGTTGTGTTTCTTCTACCACATCTATGCCGTTATCTAAAAACACTAAATCAAAAGAGGTTTCTTCTTTATTAAATAATTCCTTTTGAACATCTATTAATTTTCTAGCAAAATAATTGATCAGTATTTTAACAATGATAATTGCTAACGGTACAATAAATATTGTCCATAGCTTAAATCTATTCCTAAAAATGCTTATTAATATCAATACAATATAATATAATGAAACCAGTTTAAAAATTAATACAAAACTCGATGGGAAAAAATATTGGCCATTCTTCTTTAATATCTCATAATTTAGCTTATTATTTTTTATTGTAATCTCCATACTTATTCCCCCCTCATATGTATTACATTATAGCATATCATATTTTAATATAGGAATATTAATTACTCACGGAAACGATAACTTTCTTTGACAACAAATATGCAATTATAGCAAGTAAGCATTCAGTAGTTCTGAATGTTAAAGATAACATTAAAGTAGCCGTTTTACTTGGGTCTACTTCTAATGCTTTTTCCCAATTGATTTCGTATTTTGGCTGCTTACCATCACCTGAAATACTAGGCATGATTTTAAAATTAATTTCAGTTGTCATTTCATAATCTACTGTATCTCGATCAGGAAGAATATCTTTTGTTGTGAAGAGAATTGTATATACAGGACAATTATCCTTTACTCCAACCTTCATACCAATTTTTCCAGCCTTCATAGAGATTGCCACTTCCCTTAGGCCATCTACTGTACCATCTAGTATTCTTACGATATCTTTTCCCTGAATCTCCAAGCCAGCAGTCAAATCCTTAATTTGGTTATCACATGTTGTAGTTAACAATCCGGTATTATCCATTTCAATATAAATAGGTTTTTTACTAAATTCATTATCAGGTGTAAAAGTATGGGAACTTTTATAAGATACAAAAATTGTACATCCATCTGTAGGAATTGCAGCAACTGTAGACTCTTTCTCGTATACAATGTTTGACTTAACAACTTTATTTAAATATCCTAATTTTTCTAGAATATTACAAACGAATTGATCTTTTTGTTCTTCTATCATCTGATCTGAGTTTTTCTCTGCCAGTTCATCCGGTGACATATAATCCACTTTATCAAATGTTGTAATACCCTTATCACTACCCGAATAGCCTACCTTATCTAAATCAAATGAAGGACTTGAAGGGAATTGCCCACCTGTTCTCTCATTAAATTCAAAGAACTGATCAAATGCCCAATTCTCCGGAATACGATAACCTAAATTGCAACTGTATCCGCTTGACATATCAGCTACAAATGAGTATTCTGCTAAGCCTTTATTACTGATATAAGAGCAGATATATCTTGGTGCATAAATTCCGACTTTATATTTTTTATTATTTGTTTCACTCTTAAATACATAATTCAGTTTCTCGAAGTATGGGACAATAAATGATTTCATCTGATAATCATAGCAGTCAAAGTCTACTGCAAAATAGATGGTTGTTCCTTTAGGAACACCGATTCTCTTAGCTGCTGTAATTGCTGTATGTGCATCTTCAATTCCCTGACTCAGATTCTGAAAATACTGTACTTTATATCCACCATCCTGATAGATAGGGAATACTCTTAATCCAGCACTTTCAAGGTTTTTGATTTCTTCAAATGTGATGAACTTTCTCTTTCTATTTGCTGTTCCTGTCAGATATCTACCTACCACCTGATATCCCGCATTCTTAATATCTAGTGCCTGCTGCTTATTTAATACTGTTGAGCAGTCACATGCCTTTGCTTTTCTTCCTGTATCACCTTTACTTGTTAAAAGTGATTTCATTGTTGCACAGTTTACTTCTCCAGATGTCACTAGTCCAATTCCAGTTAATGCATAGAACTCCTGGAATGCTTCAACCTTGGACTTAGTGCTACTGTCAAAGTTACCATCAAATCTTCCAGCATCATATCCATTCAAGTACAAGCCGTATTGAACAAGCTTATTATACTTTACATAGCTTCCATTCTTTCCCTGTTTTAATACATCAGGAAATTTTGCCACTGTCTGATCACCAAAATTTCTTTTGTCAATACTGCCAATAAAGCTTGTATAAATACCTTCAGCAGCCTGTAGTGCTGCAATTAATGCATAAGAAGTAAATCTTGAGACAATACCATCACATGGACCTACACCAATGATATCAGACCAGTCTGCATTCAACTGCTGCTGAATTTTTACAATCATCTTGTCTCCATCATTTGTCTTTTTAAACCAGTTGATTGATACTAGTCCCATCCAAACTTTCCAGTCAATGATGCCTGTTACTGGAAGTCCTGCATCACTCTGGTACTGCTTTACAGCATTCACTCCAGTCGTATAATAAACTCCTGTAATTCCTCCAGCATTATACCCCTTTACAAACAATGCGCACTGCAGAATGCATACATTTGGATTTCCTGGATCATTAGCATTCATTTTTGAAATATCACTTAAAGATCTCATTTTATTTAAAGTGATATTTCCTACTGTTCCTGTTACTGGAGAGATTCCATTTTCAATCTGAAAGGCTCTGATAATCCCCTTACATGTACCTGTACCAGTCATACCGTCCTCATCCAGCTTTACCCATTCGGAACGATGACCATACATACTGTTTAAATATTTCTGTGCCTTTCTAACATTTTCATCTGCCATTATTACTATCCTCCTATTTTGTTAACTACTTTACGTAGAATTCATACCGGTATTCTTTCTACATTTTTATCATACATTCATTCAGAAGCACCATTGTGCCTTTCGCATTTCATTAATATAAGCTATCTAATGAAATTGCTCCTGTTACTTTACCGTTTACCCCAATTACTACTCTATCACCTTTGATTTGAATCACTTCATATTGATTTTTAAATACACAATTTGCGATTGACTGACCATCATACCACTTTGAACCAGCCTTAACACGCACACTATCTCCAACGTTTAAATTACTAGTTTTGTTTTTTACCTTATAAAATGTATTAATAAGACCATGATCATAACTACAGTCCAAAAACTTTGAATCTATTCCTTTTATATCTTTTAAAACACCTTTTCTGGCATTAGAAGTGAACTGATGCAATAATACATTTCCAAAAGGATTGTATTGAATCTTATTGTCCCAATTATTATACCCATTGTTGAGCCCATAATTAGCAATCCATAACGTCCATGCAGAAAAGCCATTATTTGTAAGCTTGTTTTTAAACCAGTCCTGATTGGCATATATTCCAGCAGAATAACCTGCTCCTTCAATAACATCACAAAATGCTTTAGCAATCTTATAATACATGTCATTACTCAAATTGCCCTGATAATCAGAATACTCAATATCATAATAAATAACACATACCTGATATTTACTGCATGCCTGCAAAGCTAAATATGCTTCTCTTTTAGCTTCATATTCGTTTCTAGCATAGCAAAAATGATAAGCAAATAATGGAATGCCTAACTCATTTGCTTGTTTCGCATTATTGTTCCACTGCTTGTCAATATTTCTAGAACTCCATCCATAAGAGCATCTAGCTACAACACCAGAAATAGATTCCTTTGCCTTGCTTAAATCTACTTTCCCGTTATGATACGAAATATCTATAATATAATTACTCATTGTTTTCTACCATGCTTTCTATGTTTTGAGAAGCTACTTCTAAACCTTTAACAAGAATCTGTGGCACATCAAATCCAGCTTCTACAAGATTTTCTAAAATACTACGATACTCATTAATGATTAACGAAATTAAAACATACCAGCCTAAAAACGTTAATATTGCCAAATCGATGTGAATTATATTTCCTAATTCTTCAAAACATCCTGGAATTATAAAAGATAATAAAACTAATATCCATTGAGCTACTTTCTTTGCAATTCCTTTCAATCCTGCCATTGAATTTTCTTTATTATTTATTCTTGATTTTATCCATCCTGTTAATGTATCAAGAATATTTAACAGTAATAGCACCATAAATAAAATCCAATGTTTATCCATAGCAATTGTAAGAATAGATAATACAATAGAACAAACTTCATCTATATTCTTAACAAAATTGTTCATTATTCAGTTTTCTCACTTTGTTAATAATACTCTTATATTTTCTTACAATAGAACTATGATTAGCATAACCCACATGAATAGAAATAAGATCAAATGTTTTATTCTCAAAATTACGCAAAGCAATAATTTCAAGTTCATCTGGTAATAGTGCTTTTAACCAATAATTAACTTTAGATACAATATGTGAGTAGAACATATATTCATTGTTTTCGTGATCATTCAACTCTTTAAACTGTATTGCTTGATTTAAATTATCCAAATGTACTTTAGCAATAGAGTAGAAGTTTAGAGTAAGTTCAATTTCTTCATTAGAATAAACCATTGCCTACTTACTCCTCTTCTTATAAATTGTAAAACGTTTTACAAATGTATTATATTATATTTAATCGACACAATTGTGCTTTTATGATTATTATAATAGTTCAAATTAATTGTTCCTGTTTATCACAACTATTAGTTCTGTATATTTAAACATATTATCCAGACAGTTAATCAAAATAGAATTTAGATTTAATACTTCCGTAAAATATAAGTTCGAGTTGATATACCATTGGATGTAAAAAGCTATTCTGTATACAAGCACAGCTAAGATCATGAAATGATTTTCTTATCAGAATAAATAATCAATCGAAAGAGGAAATCATAATTTGCCCGAATTTGTAATATATACCATCGATATTTAATGCAACGGATATTGGTACGTGTTAAAATTAATATATTATGAATAGCGAGGTATCGAAAATGGAAATATTAACTGTCAAAAATAATAAAATGGATTATTCAACTTTCAAAAAAGTCAGCTTTCACTTCTTTCCTGTATTCTACACATTATTCCTAATAGTTGCATTCTGTCTTTCATGGATTACTTTGTTTATGAACCTATCTGCAGGACATGTTATTTACAGTGTAATAAGTGTTAGTAATTTAATACTTATATGTTCTCAACCAAGAAGGCTATCAAAAAAAATCATAAAACAGCTCAATAAGTCGCTCCAGACAAATTATTATATCTATGACTTGGTCTTTTATGAAGATAAACTAACTACAGTGATAGACTCAGTAGAAAATAAAGCTTCCATAAAATATACGAATATAAAAAACATAATAGAAACTAAAGATGTCGTATTATTCACAAGTAAAGCAGGCTTTAAAATCTATTTTGAAAAGAAAAATGCCAGTAATGAAGATATTGAGAGATTACATGCATTTTTTGATAAGCAGAACATCACTTGGAAAAAATCAATTCTATAGTAAAGAAAACCTCTTTGATTCTCATATCAAAGAGGTTTTCTAATGCTTATAATTCTACTTTCTTACCGCCATACTTTCTTACTTTAAGAATATGACAAGAACCTTTACCAAAATACTTTTCAATTTCAGTCTTATATGTTTCTACATAATCATCTTCTACAAAGGCCTGGATCGTACCTGCAAATCCACCACCATGTACTCTACATACACCTTTATTACCTAGGATATCTTCAGATAAGCCTAAAGCAATAGAAACTGCCTGGTTTGTTTCATCATGGTTAGAATAGATATTCTGTAGGTATTTATAAGAACTGTCTCCTGATGATTTGATGACTGACTTGAATGTATCAAAATCATTGTTCTTTAAGGCAGATACTGCTTTTTCTACTCTTGCATCTTCCTTAAAGAAATGTAATGCACGGATGACACAGCGGTCACTCATCTTTTCACGTAATTCAGGAATATGTGCTTTAAATTCATCTTCTGATACTTCTCTTAAGAATTCTTTTCCAAAGAAGTGTGCTACTTCCTTCATTTCTGTAGGAATGGCTGCATAATCATCAGTTAAGTCTGCATGAGATGCATGAACATCTACAATACATAAACTATGATGGAATGAAGAGAAATCAACATCTACTTTTTCTACAACAGGATGATCATTGTCTTTAAAGTCAATATGAATAAGAGCACCTACTGAACTTGCACACTGGTCCATTAATCCACATGGTTTACCAAAATAGACGTTTTCTGTATACTGACCAATCTGTGCAATCAATACTGGACTCACTGTCATATCATTATATAAACCTGATAATACAGTACCAATCATGACTTCAAATGCTGCTGATGAAGAAAGACCAGAACCCTGTAATACTTCACTTGTCATATAAGCTTCAAAACCACCAATATGAAGACCTAATTCCTTAAAGCGTGCAAGAGTACCTCTAATTAATCCTTCTGAAGTACCTTCTTCTTCTGCTTTCTTTTCTAAGTCATCTACAGCTACAGCCTTTAAATCATAATCATCAGATAATACCTTAATTTCACCATCTCTAGGTGCTGTAATCGCAATAATATCTAAATTAATTGCAGCAGCTAATACTTCCCCATGCTGGTGGTCTGTATGGTTACCAGATACTTCACTTCTACCTGGTGCTGAGAATACTTCTACTTCCTTATCACCATAAAGTGAGATGAACTTTTCAATAGCTGCAATATATCTTTCTTTCTGAGTATCTAATAAAGATTCATCTACATAAATATCAGTTAATAAAGCATCTGCCTTACCATTTCTAATATCTTCAATAATCTGTGTTGCAAGTTTCATTATTTAATTACCTCTAAACAATAAGATGTCTGTGCATCAAATGTTTCTCCCTTTCTTAAAATAGTGCTTGGATTCTTTTCAATATGAATAGCATCTGGTAAGTTCTGTGTTTCAATACATACTGCATCTCTCGCATTATAAGGTTCACCATTCTTACCAATACGTCCATCTAGATAGTTTGCGGTATAGATCTGTGCTCCTGGTAAAGTAGTGGATACTGTTAATCTTCTACCACTTTCTTCATCTTCTAATACAACTTGGTTCTTATCTGTAGTAAAGAAGAAATGATGGTCAAAACCATTACCAAGCTTTAATTGTGGATGATCTACTTCTACACGTTCACCAATCTTTGCAGGTATTCTAAAGTCAAATGGAGTACCTTCTACAGCTTCCTTTTCACCTGTAGCAAGACCATCTGCATCTACATGTTCATAATAATCAGCATCAATCTTTAAAGTGTGATTATAGATATTATGTTTATGTCCTGATAAGTTGAAATATGAATGGTTAGTAATGTTAATTAAAGTATCCTTATCACTCGTAGCATGATAAGAAATAGTTAATGTAGTACCCTCTAAATGATAAGTAGCACTAAAATCCATATTACCTGGATAACCTTCTTCTCCATCCTTTGCATGATAAGTAAACTTAATAGTATAGTCATCTAAGATTTCATAATCAAAGATCTGATAACTAAATCCTTTAATACCACCATGTAAACTATTAGGACCATTATTAATAGGTAAATGATATGTTTCACCATTTAACTCAAATGTTCCTTTTCCAATTCTATTCGCAACTCTACCTACTAATGCACCTAGATAAGCATCTAGAGTCTGATATTGATTAAAGTCATCATAACCTAATACAACATCACCTTTTACTCCATTCTTATCTTCAACAATCATCTTAATAATAGTACAGCCAAATGTTGAGACAACAACTTCCATTTCTTCATTCTTTAATGATAAATTTTCAATATTTCCAATTTTTTCTATTACTTCTATCACATTTATTCACCTCATCTTCGGAAACATAGATAATTCATACCTATTACTTAATATATTTTATCATGTTATGAATAATTATGTATACGCTTTCTAGAAAAAGTGAATATTTAATAGACTTTTCTATGAGTTGTAAAGAGCGTATGTCTTTTATACAGGAAAATATGTCTCTTAAGCACAAAATATAGACTATTTAATGATAATAATATATTATTTAAGTAGTAGAAGAGGATGGAATACTCTAAATTTAAAGATGTGACATAATAGAAAAAAGGTTTAATACAATCGAGGTGAATAATATGATGAACTTTCTTCTAGCTTTGTATAGCAGTTTATTAATCAAAATCCTGCCATTATTAGTTGTATCGCTGTTACTTACATTCCTATTAATTAAAGCTAAAATGCCTAAGATTTTCTATCTACTCATAGGTATAGAATCAATTGCAATATCTGTACTGCACTATAGCACTGTTGTCACATCAATAAGCTTATATATGGAAGAGAGAGTCTGGATTATACTCTTTAATATGGCTATCCTTGTTGGTATATATTTAATGATTCCTACTCTTTCAATCATCCTCTATAGAGTATTAAGAAAAAGAGTATATTAATGTAGACCCCGTGTTAAGGACACTAAATAAAAAAGCACTTAATTAGAAATGAAAATATCCTCTAGGTAGTAACCAGGAGGATATTTTTACGTATTATGTTTTTAATGCACTTTTTCCAATTCACTACTTGTTTTAGATCCAGTTTGATATAATATCTTTGTTATCGTCCTCCTTGAAAGGGGGTGATGCTTTTTGTTTTTTGATTTTATGTTAACCGTCATGGCAGGTGTTCTAACTTATTACATCTGCAAATGGTTAGACGAATTTTTCAAACGATAACTAGCCTAGTGTTAAACCACTATAAAAGTTAGAAAAGGTAAGGATCCCACAATCCTTACCTTTTCGTTTGATACTTTTTGTTTTTTGAATTCAATTGAAGTTTAACACTTAACCACTTCATAGTCAAGTCGTCGTAGCATAAAAACGATATAAGTCATAGTAGCATAAAAATAATATAAGTAATTATTTCACTTCATTTTCATATGCTTATAGTTTGATGTTCGACTTTTTCATAACCGTCATGGCTGGTGTTCTTACCTACTACATCATGCAATACCACATTGGGACTCACAAAGAAATCTATAATTGATTTCCACTTTTTGAGTACGTTCTTTGCCGGTTCCCTCTGCTTGATACACATATATACTATCAATCAGTTCAACCAGCATAGAACGGTTTAACTCTGTTACGTTTTCATACTTGCGTATGGTTTCTAAAAATTGGTTTGTATTTTTCGTCTTGTAGTCCTCGGCTTCGATTTTCTCTTTTAATGCCTTACGCCTTTCTTCAAGTTCTCTCTGCTCATTTTCATAAGTTACAGACATTTTCTCAAAACGTCCATCAGAAATCTTTCCTGCTACATTCTGCTCAAACAGCTTCATTATGATACTGTCAATTTCAGCAATACGCTTTTCTGCCAGTTCCAATTCCTGTTTAAACTGCTTGATTTTCTTACCGCCGCCGAATTCACTCAACACCCTCATTTCTTCAATGAACTGGTCGCCTAATGTTTCCATATTCTTGATATGCTTTTGAATGTCGTCCATGACAATCTTCACTAATGCGTCATAGGAAATTGCATGAGTTGTGCAGAGGTTGCTGTTTCTGGCATATGTCCTGCAACGAAATCTCGGCTCTCTCCCGTTTGGATTGGAGAACGCCATATTGCGTCCACAGTCCGGGCATTTTACAAGCCCCACAAACATATTTGGTCGTCCAGTCTTATTTGGTCTTTTCTTTACACTGATGAATTTCTGTACCAGTTCAAAGGTTTCTTCATCAATGATAGCTTCATGGGTGTTTTTTACAACAATCCAATCTTCCTTAGGAACCGCTACCAGTTTTCTGTTCTTGAATGATTTTGTCTGTGTCTTGTGCGATACCATATGACCGAGATACACTTGATTTTCCAAAATCATCTTAACATTTTTTCCAACCCAGTCGGTAGGGAATCGGAACCCTGTGCTTGTTTCCAGCGTGCCATTCTTCATTGCTCTGTAGGCTCTCGGAATCAAAATCTTTTCTTCACACAATGTTCTTGCTATCTGATGAACACTGTTTCCCTGTTTCGACATTTCAAAAATACGCTTGACGATAGGCGCTGTTTCCGGGTCTATCAGTAGTTTACGCTTATTGTTCGGGTCAACCCTATAACCATACGGAGCGAATGAACCGCAGAACCCGCCACTTAAAGCAGTTGTTTTCTTGACGCTTCGGATTTTCTTTGAGGTATCACGTGCATAATACTCATTCATAATAGATTTGAATGGCATCATCTCGTTATCCTCATATCTTGTGTCAACATCATCATTCAGTGCGATAAAGAGAATGTCATTGTTCGGGAAGATTTCTTCCACGTAATACATGAACATGGCATTGTTGCGACCGAACCTTGACATATCCTTTACCATGATTCCACTAGGCTGTGTATCTTCCATAGCGTCCTCAATCATGCGGTTTAAATCCGGTCTGTTGAATGTTGTGCCGGAATAGCCATCATCTACATACTCGTCAATGATTTCAAATCCTTTTTCCTTTGAATAATATCGGAGCATTTGCAACTGGTTTGTGATACTGTTGCTTTCTTTATCAGCGTCACCATCATCTTTGGATAAACGTGCATATAATCTAACTCTTAATCTTGCTTGCTGTTTCGTCATTTTTACTCCTTTCCAACAGCAAACAAACAACTTATATCCTGTTAATATTATACCACGCTACTTAATTATTTTCAGCCGCTTATTACACTGTTCTCAATTTAATATCCATTGTTTTCCTGCTCGATTTCCTTTTGAATCAGCCTTTTAATCAAATGCTGCAAATCCACTGTACCGGAGAACACTGACGTTACATAAAAGGTCGTATTTCCTATTTTTATTGTATTGGACTGTACTGTTTTTCCTATAATCCCACCTCATTTCTTCCAACAAAAAAACACCATTTCTGGTGTCTTTCTGCTAATCTACACTGATTACTTTGCGTTCATACTTCTTTTCCTGAAAATCAATCTCCGCATAAACCATGTATTTGTCATTAAGTTCCGTCTGTCCAGTCTGAATACAGGTTGTCTGATGAATCTGGTTTATCCACTTTCCTTTCTCTGTGTCAGGACTTTCATGTATATGTCCGTGCAGAGAAAGAAATGGCTGTTTTTCTTTCAGAAATTCGTAAATATCAACAGAGCCTATATCCAAATCTTGATAGCGCAACTGTCCTAATCTCAATCCCGCAGGCGGCATGTGCATAACGTAAACCGCTTTTTGTCTATCGTCCAGCAATGGAAGTTTCTTCAGCACATCACACATATGCGGTAATTCTGTTCTGGAATATTCCAGCCAGTTGTAAATCCTGTCATAATCAACAGCATTAGAGATTCCTGCTACAGGACTTAACTGACGCTGCGGAATATAATGTGTTTCTGTAACAACCCTGTCTTTACAACCGAACGGATGGTCTAAAATATAGTTCATGCCGATAAATTCATATCCATTGACAGAAAATTTCCTACCAGCTATATTGCAGACATTTTCAAATCTGTCGCAAAGATTGTCAAACATTTCATCTGCTGCCAGTAAATCATCATTTCCAAGCATGGCAAGGTATGTGATGTCCTGCTTTTTCAGTTCCTCAAAATATTCATCAAGGAATCCATTGATAAAAAACGATTGCTCACTGTGGCGGTCACATTGTTTTGGTAACATATCCCCGCCATTTACAATGACTTTGATTTCCTTTTCAATGGCTACGTCCAGAATCTTTCTGTACTTCTTTTTATCTCCGTGTAAATCTGTAACATACAATATCTTCATATCACTTTCTACCCCTTTTAATACAGCATTTCTTCCTAATCATAGTTGAAAGTATACCATATCAGAGATAGATTATCAGCAGCTTATATCTGACATACAGACTGCAAAATTTTTGCCTTATGCACCTCCTTTACTGTGTGTTTCCGAAGCAGTCAGATGGCTTTGGAAGCTCCACTGGACTTTCACCATTCTCATTCCTATGAGCAGAACCGCACCATGCGAGTGTATCATTATTCAGATATACAGGTCATGGCAGAACGACCATTCCACAAGTCGCTCTCGGATCATTGCATGAATCGCTCGCTTTTTTAGGTCATGGCGTACAATTTCCGCTGGCTCGCTGCATATCAAACGTATCTGACTGCTTTATTCAATTGTCAAAGAACTACCGACTGTATTTGCCAGTCTATGAAAATCCACTACCTAGATAATGGACTTTCATAGATTGACAAGCGGAGCAGAGGAAAGGGGAAAATGCTCCGCCCGTCTGAATGATTAGATTACGACTATCTCAAAGTTTGCAATCATATCCATGACTGCTGCCTGTATTCTGCCTTTTAATTCAGAATCCACTACCATGTAGACGTTACCGTATTCGTCATACAATTTGCGTAAGCTCAACTTTGATATGTACCCGTCATAGAAATTCAAGATTTCCTGTATTGCAGTTTCATCACCATTCGTAGCCGCCACAATCACAGCAAACGGTATATGTTTTTGGTCTTTGTCCATGCTTATTCCTCCTCCATCATTTTTCGTAATTCTTCCAGAGTGCTTGTCCTGTGACGGTAAACAGTAGTGCGTACCACGTTCATAAGCTCTCCGATTTCTGCGTCAGACATATCCATAAAGTATGACAACAAAATGATATTGCGTTTTCTCTCTGGCAAACATTTGAGTGCTTTGCTTAACTGGTCGTCAGATACTTGTACTTCCATGCCAAGAACATTGAACGCTGTATAATCGCTGGAATACTTGTCATAAACGCCTGCTTTGTTCAATTCCAAATCTGAAATTTCAGAAAACGGAACTTCATGTTTCAAGCGTCTTGAAATATCACGGTTATACTTCATTGCTGCTCTTTTTATGACTTTCTTTGTAAGGCAATCAAACTGTGCTTGAATAGCCTGCTGGAAAGAAGATGACTTCATGCCGATTCACCTCCTTTCTGCGTGAGAGTAGATGAGGTTGTTTTCCCTCTATCCCCCTTTCCGCACAGTAGCTACCCACGCAGCAGCTATTTGTTGCGTTTTCAGAAAAGATTTTGAAAAAAATTTTTAAGCAGCAAAAAAGCACAAGGACATAAAAGAAATGCTGTTCTTGTGCTTTTAAAATTGTTCCTGCTATGTAATGTAAAAAACCACATTCAAGAGTATATTGTGCCGCTTTGAAAGCTAAGATTTTTTTGACAATAACAGATATGTTGAAGATTGTCGATTATACAGGTCTTTCAATGCGGCTACCTCCCAGAGCCGCCAAACAAAACCAATATGCTATTTTTCATTGTTAGAAAAAGAAAAAGGCGGCTTTCCAAACCGCCATTTAAGTAAAGATATTTTTTGACACGCAAAAATGGTACTGTTAATAACGGTTTTTTTTATTTACCGCAGGGCAGTACCTTTTTGCTTTTATACGCATAATAGGAACTATCAAACCATGCTATACGTTTTTCTGTACCTGTTAGAAAATCAACAGGAACTGTAGAATATAGTGAGGTGATTACATATGCGTAAAAAGGAAGATAAGTACGATTTTAGAGCCTTTGGTCTTGCCATCAAAGAAGCTCGTATGAAACAGGGTTTAACCCGTGAACAAGTGGGAACAATGATTGAGATTGACCCACGTTATCTAACAAATATTGAAAATAAAGGGCAGCACCCAAGTTTACAGGTATTCTATGACCTTGTATCATTACTCAATATTTCCGTTGATGAATTTTTCCTGCCTGTGTCTGATCTGGATAAAAGTACCAGAAGACGACAGTTGGAAAAGCAACTTGACAACCTTTCCGATAAGGATTTAGTTATCATGGAAAGTGTTGCTGACGGAATCATCAAGTCTAAGGAAGTGGAGGGAAATTAACCCTCCATTTTTATATTCTTCTTAAATGAGTGTGTACCAGTTAAAATAGCTGTAATACAAGCGATTATATGGCTAATCAAAACTGCAATCCATATACCATTTAAACCAAGCCCGATATATGAAAAAACATAAGCTAAAGGTATGCGAACAACTAAATAATAGAAAATCATCAAAATCATACTCTTTGTAGGTTTTCCCATTCCATTCAAGCAGCCTAAATAACAATTTGTTACGGTATTTAATACATATCCAATACTAATAATAATGAAATATTCTTCTACAATCTGTGCTACAGGGTCGCTTGAAACAAATAAGCCTGCTAATTGTTTTGAAAAAATAATAATCAGAATTGAAAGTATAAATAAAACCGTAATCCCATATTTCAAGGATAATTTTAAATAGTCTTTTGCTCTGTCAACTCTTTTTGCACCAATACATTGTCCAACAATGGAAGTCAAAACCATATTAAATGCCATTGCAGGATAAAATAATATTGTTTCTAATTTTCCTGTAATGCCATATGCTGCAATGGCAGAAATACTATAAGTGCTGACAAGCGAAGTTAAAAAAGTGGTACTAATTGCCGGAATACTTTGCTGAATTACAGATGGTACAGCACTTTTTATTAGTGGGATAATTTCTTTTTTATCAAAATCCGCAAATGAAATTTTAAAAACATTTCGTTTCTTAATATAAATAATCATAAAAATTAAACACATTGATTGTGAGAGTAATGTCGCAATCGCAGCTCCATGAAATCCTATTTTAAGAATGAAAATAGGGTCTAAAACGATATTTAAAATTGTCGATATAAGCATAGCAA
Organism: Catenibacterium faecis; assembly: GCF_014306455.1. Lineage (NCBI taxonomy): Bacteria > Bacillati > Bacillota > Erysipelotrichia > Erysipelotrichales > Coprobacillaceae > Catenibacterium > Catenibacterium faecis. Next base: position 366 of record NZ_JACRWG010000009.1, on the reverse strand, counting down.
TCACTTGAAATATTGTATTTCCAAAACTACGAAGAACCGCTGTAAAATATAAGTAAAGATATACAGCTATGTAACCTAAAATGTAAATTGATAAATAATCTCTTGCCATGTTCATTGTTTCCGCTGGCGTATTTAATGCTGCTAATATAACAGGCAAAAACAATTCCAAAATAAAAGTAATGAACAAAGAAAAAATTACTGCAATACAAAAGGACGTAGAAATGATATGATGACCTCCCAGTAGACAGTGCAAATAATTAAAAGCACTGTTTGCTGAGGAGGTTTTCTTATGGGAAGAAAAAGTAAGTTTTCAAAAGAACAAAAAATTGAAATATGTAGAAGATACTTAGATGGCAGTGAATCAGT
>NZ_JACRWG010000008.1:0-48821 GCF_014306455.1 Catenibacterium faecis | reverse complement strand
TATTCACTAAGATGGATGATTTTGGCTTTGCATCATTAAGCAATAATGATATAGATATAATCAGAAGTCATCTATGCAGATTATCTGATGGACTGTTTGAAATGAGTTATTCTTTGAAGAATAGCTACTAATTTCTCGAGCGTTGAGTTTCTATCAAGATTATTTCTTACCTGTCTGAATTTTTCCTTATACTCATCAGGCTCCTTTGCGACATGGTTGAGTGGGTACTCACCAGTCATATAATATTCTAAGTATTCATTTGGTGAAAGCTTGGCCAGATTGTACTGATAACGATCATTGTTGTAATAAACCATATAGGAATCTATTATTTCCTTTAGTTCTTCGTATGAGCAGGCATTCTCTGTATATCTGCCTATCTCATCTTTCATATGTCCGAAGAAGGATTCCTGGGGAGCGTTGTCCCAGCAGTTTCCTCTTCTTGACATTGACTGTCTGATTTCCAGGCTCTTGAGTAAGTCAATAAACTTAACACTTGTATAATGCACACCCTGATCACTATGTATCAGAGCATCAGTATGAATATTACGCTTATGTTTACTGTAAAGCTGATTGAATGTCTCCAGGACAAAGTCTACTTCTAAAGACGGTGATAATACATATGAAAGAATCTGCTTTGTGAAGCCATCCTTTACCACTGATAGATAGGCTTTAGATCTTTTATGACCGTAGAATAGATAAGTAATGTCTGTTTCAAGCACATATCCAGGGCCATACTCCTCGAAATGTCTGTTTAGAATATTATCTGCATAATTTGATGTTTTCATTGCCTTAGCCATTCTTCTTGCAGGATTGGCTTTTCTTATCGGACAGAATAGCCCGTATTTCTTCATCAGTCTTGAAATCTTTTTATGATTCATCACAATGCCCATGTGAAGAAGACGCATATGAATACCACGTCTGCCTTTGTCATATCCTTTGAATTTGTATGCTTCTAAAATCAGTTCAAAATCCTTACGGTCTTGTTCTTCTTTTTCGCTTATGGAACTTTTTCGTTTCTTCCATGAATAGAACCCACTTCTTGAAACACCTGCAATATCGCATAACGCTGTGACACTCAGTTTATTTCTAGGTGATTCAAGAGTTCTATCTATTAGTTTATATTTTTCTCTTATTGTTTGTCCTTCTGCAGTTTTGAGATTTGCTTTCTGTTGATAAATCTCACTCTTTTTAAAAAATCGTTCTCCTGTTGGAGAATTTTATTTTTCTGCTTAAGCCTTTCTAGCTGTTCCTCAATGGTAAGATTTTTTGTAGAAGGTCTTCCGGATTTTGTGCCTCTGGTATCCTTGAATCCTTCTTCTCTTGCTGCTTCTTTCCTTACACGATTTGTGAACTTGAGAGTTCGACTAGACCCTAACATATGAGGATCAAATCCATACTTTCTAAATATGTTTCCAGGCATCATGCCATTCTGTAAATCAATCCAGAAGAGTTCTTTGAATTCTTCTGAATAGGTTATGCTTTTGATAGATACTTTCTTTACATATGGATTCTTTTCGAGTTCCTTTACTTGTTCATCACTAAAATAATTTACTCCCATAATAACACCACCATTCTATAATCATTATACTACGCAAAATAAAAACCCTGTAAAACAGGGTCACGAAATAAATATCCTTTTTTTATCGTGTCCTTTTTACAGGGTCCATTTTACTCCTTTCTAAGCTCTTTTTTTCTATGAATAATGCGATTGTAATAAGAATCATAGAAGGAATAAGGAACTGATTAGGTCCAAAGAGTAATAAACAGAATATAGAAATAATAAATCCTGTAAAGGCAGGAAGATGTTGTTTTGATTTCTCTAATTGCTCTACTAGGATGATGACAAATAATGCAGTCATCGCAAAATCTATGCCAGTTGTATCAAAAGGAATAATATTCCCTAGTACTGAACCTATAATACTCCCTGCTATCCAGGATAACTGATTGACAAGAGAAACGATAAAGAAATAGTCTTTACGACTAATATCATCAGGAAGATCAGGAGAGCAGATTAAGGAATAGGTTTCATCTGTTAATGAGAAGATTAAATAAGGCTTTCTCCACCCTGCTTCACTATATTCTTCTAACATGGTAATACCATAAAAGAGATGTCTGATATTGACCATAAGAGTCATAATAGCAGTTGTAATGATAGAAGCACCTGTTGATAGTAGATTAATTGTCACAAACTGCATAGAACCAGCATATATACCTGTACTCATTAAAACTGCCCAGACCCATCCATAACCTTTACCTTGAAGTAATAAGCCAAAACCAATACTTAATACAATATAACCAGTCATAACAGGGAGTGCAGATTTAATAGAATAAATAATTGTTTTCTTATTCATGTATTACCTACCTCCTTAGTCGGTTTATACTATAATAACTATATATCATTCTTGATGTCAATGATATAATAGTAACAGGAGGTGCTCTTATGAGATTAGACACAGTACATCATATTGCAATCATTACAAAAGATTATGATCAAACAATTGACTTTTATGTCAATAAATTAGGTTTTAAGATTATTAGAGAAAACAAGAGAGAAGATAAACAGGATATCAAGTTAGATCTTCAACTTGGAGAGATGGAATTAGAAATATTTATTAAACCAGATGCCCCACTACATTTTTTCCCTGAAACTGCAGGACTGAGACATCTGGCTTTCAAGGTAGAAGATGTAGAAGAAACAGTCAAAGAATTAAATGCGTTAGGTATTGAAACAGAACCAATCCGTTTCGACACATTTACAGGCAAGAAAATGACATTTTTTAAAGATCCTGATCAATTGCCTTTAGAAATCCATGAATAATAGAGAAAAGCTGTTAGAGAACTATGTGCGTTTGTCAGGTATATCATTTCATAATAATGTTGCCTTTGCGCATACGAAGTATCAGGTGAACTGGAAAAAAACAGCTCTTACTATGTGGTTAGGTCATATAGTAAGCAAGAAAACAGAATTCTATGTATTGAGCTTTGAACGTGAGGGAATTACCTTTATGCAATATGATAATCTGAAGTTTCTAGATGGTGTTTACTTCTTTGATTATCGTTTTGTGACAGATTTTAAAGTGAAAAAGAAAGGGGCTGAATCAGAGATGCGCTTCATGTACCAAGGACAGGAAGTTGTATTAATGCTTCAGCGATATGCAATAGATAGTCCCTGGATCAAAGAATATATGCACTATTTAGAAGAAAATCACTTTTTTTATGATTGATAATATGTTATTATGTTGGCAAATAGAGGTGCATGCGTTAAGAATTCGTTATTAATGGATACAGCCAGATAATGAAGGGGGAGCAAATGCCGAAGAGACAGGGAACTGTATATGAACTGTTATCTGGGGGATAAGAGAAGATCTTATTCACTGTCACAAAATATTTGTGGTGCGCTATTGAATATAATGAAGACTAATTATATTGCAATGGCCCCATTGCAATATTTTTTTATAGAAAAATGGAGATGATGAAGATGAACAGTGTGATTACAAGATTAGAGATTGAAGAAGACATTATTCAAGTGAAGTTAATGAATGTTGAAAAGAATCCTCTTTTTGTGGCTGATGTGTTTGAAACAATTAGTCGTGAAGGTGTGAACATCGATATGATCTCATCAGTCATGCTAGAAGATGAAATGCGTATTGATTTCACATGTGATGCAAAAGCACAGAGTGCTTTAAACAAGGCTATTGAAGAAGTTAAGAAGAATCACCCACGTATTGGTGTATTTGCATCTAAGAATGTAGGTAAGCTTGTTGTAGAAGGTCATATGGAAAATGAAGTCGGTTTTGCAAGTAAGTTATTCAAAGTTCTAGGTGATAACCAGATCCCATTTGCTCAAGTGACAACAAGTGAAGTATCTATTTCATATGTTATAGAAAAGAAATATTTAAAGAAAGCATTAGAAAAAATTCAGGAGGAATTAGCATAAAATGGAACCAATTTTTGAAGGTACAGGTGTTGCATTGGTATTACCAATGTTTGAAGATGGAAGTATTGATTACGAAGGTTATAAGAGACAGGTACAGAGAATGATTGATGGTGGTGTAAAAGCATTACTTGTCAACGGAACTACTGGTGAACCTGCAACTATTGATATTGAAGATGAATTTGAACTCACTAAGATTACAGTAGAAATGGCTAAGGGTACAGGTGTAAAGGTTATTGTAGGTGCAGGTTCTAACTATACTGCACAGGCTATTAGAAAGGCTAAGTTCAATGCTGAAGCAGGTGCTGATGCAAACTTAGTTGTAACACCTTACTACAATAAGACTTCTCAGAGAGGTTTAATTGAACATTATAAGGCTGTTGCTGCTGCAAGTGATTTACCACTTATTATGTATAATGTACCAGGTAGAACTGGTATGAAGATCAGTGTAGATACAGTAGTAGAACTTGCAAAGGTTCCTAATATTGTTGCTATGAAAGATGCAACAGATGATATTGCATATGCAATGGAAGTATTAACACGTACTAAGGATATGGACTTTGATTTATATTCTGGATGTGATGATAATATTCTTCCATTTATTGCAGCAGGAGGTAAAGGTGTTATTTCAGTATTATCTAACCTTTATCCAAGAGAAACAGAAATGTTTGCCCAGGCTGCATTAAAGGGTGATCTAGAACTTGCTAGAAAGATGGCTTATGATTTAAATGATGTTTCTAAATATTTATTTATTGATGTTAACCCAATCATGCCTAAGGCTGCTTTAAAGCATATGGGTGTTATTGAAAGTGATATGCTTCGTCAGCCTCTTATTCCAACTACAGAAGAAAATAAGAAGTTATTATTTGATGCAATGAAAGAATTCGAAAGTAAGGGTTATTAAGATGAAAGTATTAGTATATGGTTATGGTTTAATGGGTAAGAAAGTAGCCCATGCAGTAATGAATGATACAGATTTAGAATTGGCTGGTGTTGTATCTCCTGTGTTTGATGTACAGCCAGAAGTACCTGCATATAAGTCATTAGATGAAGTACAGGATGATATTGATGCAATTATTGATTTCTCACATCCTGCCAATCTAGATAGTATTCTATCTTATGCATTAAAGAATAAGTGTAAAGTTGTATTCGCTACTACTGGCTTTAGTGCAGAAGACTTAAAGAAGATTGAAGAAGCATCTCATGAGATTGCCCTCTTCCAGTCTTATAACACTTCTTATGGTGTGGCTATGATGAATAAGATGGTGAGTGAATTTGCGAAAGAATTCTTTGAACATCATTTTGATATTGAAATCATGGAAAAACATCATAATCAGAAGATTGATTCACCATCAGGTACTGCAGTGATGTTATATGATGGTATTAATAATGCTTTAGATGATTCATTAGAACCTACTTATGATCGTCATTCTATTCATCGTAAGAGAGAAAGAAATGAAGTAGGTATTTCATCTATAAGAGGTGGGACAATCTTTGGTGAACATACAGTAATGTTTGCAGGACAGGATGAAATCGTAGAAGTAAAGCATACAGCTCTTTCTAAAGAAGTATTTGCGAATGGTGCTGTTGCTGCATTAAAGGCATTAATGAATAAAGACAAAGGTTTATTTGATTTAAAAACATTATATTAAGGGGAATGGTATGGTATTACAGACACAGTTTGCTGATATAAAAGGCAATGATTTATATATAGATGGTATTAAAGCATCTGATCTCGCAAAGCAGTATGGCACACCACTTTATGTTATGAGTGAAGGTCATATTAGACATCAGATGAATGAATTAAAGACAAAGTTCATGGATAAGTATGAAAAGGCACTTCCATTATTTGCATCTAAGTCTTTTAGCTGTCTTGCAATCTATAAGCTTGCAAATGAATATGGTATTGGAATTGACTGCGTATCTGCAGGAGAAATCAGTATCGCATTACGTGCTGGATTTGATCCAGACAAGATCTACTTCCATGGAAACAATAAGCTTCCTTCAGAAATTGAATATGCATTAAGTCATGATGTGACTCATTTCGTAGTAGATAACTTCTATGAAATTGAAAACTGTGAAAAGATTGCAGGTAAACTAGGTAAAAAAGTCAAAGCAACTTTAAGAATTGTCCCTGGTATTAAAGCAGGTGGTCATAACTATATCATGACTGGTCATAAGGATACTAAGTTTGGCTTTAGTTCTCATTATGGTATCTATTTAAAAGCTATTCAGCAAATCTTAGAGTCTGATAATATTGAATATGAAGGAATTCATTGTCATATCGGTTCTCAGGTATTTGATTTATTCGCTTATGTGAATGCAATGCTTCAGTTCATGAAGTTCGTGAATGAAATCTATAATACATTTGGTGTTGTAACAAGTAAGATCAATGCCGGTGGTGGTTATGGTATTGCTTATACTAAACAGGATGAACCACTTGATTTTGAATCTATTACATCAGAAATCATGAAAGTTATTTATAATGAATATGATAGTCATGGATGGGAACGTCCAGCTGTTATGATTGAACCAGGACGTTATGTTGTAGGTAATGCAGGTATTACCCTATATACAGTAGGATGTATTAAAGAAATTCCTGATGTACGTACTTATGTCTCTATTGATGGTGGTATGTCTGATAATATCCGTACACCTTTATATGATGCGAAATATGATGGTATTGTCGCAAATAAAGCAGGAGAAACAAAGACTAAGACTGTAACAGTTGTAGGTAAGATCTGTGAAAGTGCTGATATGATTACTAAGGATTTACCAGTTACAGCTAATATTATGCCAGGAGATATTTTTGCAGTATTCTCTACAGGCGCATATAACTACTCTATGTCTTCTAACTACAACCAGTTACCTAAACCAGCTGTAGTATTCACTTATGAAGGTGAATCAAGAGTCGTTGTAAGAAGACAGACATTTGATGATCTAATTTTATTTGATGAAGAATAGTCATGAGGAGATAGCGGATGCTATCCCCTTTTTTTATGCATAAATATATATAATATAATTACTGTTACTTTGAAGAAAGTACCATTTTAGGCTAAAAAAGATTGAAGAAAGTCACATTTTTGGTAAATAAAAGATTGAAGAAAGTCATGCTTTGACAGATAATAAGATTGAAGAAAGTTATATATATTTAAAAAGTTAGGAGGTATTCTATGTTTTTTAAGAGAAAAGCGTATGATAAGCTACTTGAATGGAAGCATAACTATTCAGATCGATATGCTGTTCTATTAGAAGGGGCAAGACGTGTTGGTAAGTCAACTATTGCGGAAAATTTTGCGAAGAATGAGTATAAGTCATATATTTTGATAGACTTTTCAAAGACAACAAATAATATTCTTGAATGTTTTGATGATATAGGTAATCTAAATATATTTTTTCTAAGATTGCAGGCTGAAACAGGAATCACATTATATGAACATGAGTCTCTTATTATTTTTGATGAAGTACAGTTATTTCCTAAAGCAAGACAAGCAATTAAACATCTTGTTGCAGATGGTAGATATAGTTATCTAGAAACAGGATCTTTGATATCAATAAAAAAGAATGTAAAGGATATTCTTATTCCTTCTGAGGAAATGAAGATTCAGATTTACCCAATGGACTATGAAGAGTTCTGTACTGCCACAGGTAGTAATTATGGATTGTTGAAAGATATATATAATATGGGTAAAGCCATTGGTCAGGCTACAAATCGTAAGTTAATGAGAGATTTGAGAATATATATGGCTGTTGGGGGAATGCCACAAGCTGTAGAAGCCTATGTAAATGGTAAAAACTTTTCAGAAATAGATATGGTCAAAAGACAGATTATTAATCTGTATGAAGAAGATTTTAAGAAGATTGATGCTTCTGGTAGATTATCAGCTATGTATCATTCAATTCCTGCTCAGCTCGCAAAAGATACAAAAAAATATCGCATAACAACTGCGATAGGTAAGAAGAATAATGTAAGAAGTGAAGAATTATTATATGAGTTGATTGATTCAAAGACAGTGCTACCATGTTTTAATACAACTGACCCTAAAGTGAGTTTGGCAGATACAAAAGATTTTGATAGTTATAAGCTCTATATTGCGGATACTGGTTTGTTTGTCACACTTATGTTTATTGATCGCCCAGCAACAGAAAACGAAATATATGCAAAACTATTATCTGATAAGTTGCCTATTAATCTTGGTTATTTGTATGAAAATCTAATGGCTCAGATGATTGCTGCATCAGGAAGAGAATTGTATTATCATACTTGGAATAAAAAAGGAAGTTCGCATTATTATGAGGTTGATTTTCTAGTATCAGATGGAAGTAAAATCAAAGTATTTGAGGTGAAATCTTCAGGTATTGGAAAACATGAATCAATCAATGAGTTCTGTAAGAAGTATTCCAATATTGTGAATAAGTCATATTTGATTTCACAAAAAGATATAGGCAAAGAGAATAGTCTATTGTTTAGACCGTTTTATCTTGTACCTTTTGTATTATAGAACTAAAAAGTGATATCACATCATTGAAGAGAAGTTATTCATTATGACTTGAGACATTCATAAGGTAAGCTCGTGAATAACGATTAATAGTTATGACTATTAATGTGTTGTTCTTCTCTTCATTAAATAAACATACAGACTAGAGGTTGCTTATATTTAACTTCTAGTCTTTTATTTTGTAGGTATACATTATAATAGACTTAAGAAAGCATATTATGAGTGTCGTTATGTTGCTATTGATGAATAAGATAACCTAAAGCAATATTATCTTAAACTACCCCCTTTTTTACTTTAGATTTTTTATAATTATTATCAGTATTATTGAGTACTTTAATATTGTTTGTTATCATATTTATGAAGTTAAAGTTTACTTAATGAAAGGAGGAGATTCCATTGGTTACATTAACTAGTAATACAAACATAATGAATCTAATAATTAAAAATGCAAAAGAAAGGAAATCTTATCAATTAAATTATTGTCTTCACTGACTATGATTATAGGAGTGAGCCTCTCTACTATTACAAGTGTAAATGCGTATAATTATTATAAAAACGCATTCGAAAACACTGATTAATTAAAAATTATTTACAATCAGATAGCAAAGAAAGAAAAATCAATTAATGCATGTTCTCTTGATGGCCAAGCTGTTTATACATGGGGATACCCTACTACAAAAGGCAGAATACTAGTTACAGGAGACGCTTATAAAAATCTGATTCCTACTGGTCATGCAGCTATAGTCTATTCACAGAGCAAAGTTGTTGAAGCTATATACAATAAAGTTGTAACCGGTAAAAATGATTGGAATAAAAGCAAATATACATGCTGGGGACTTTATGTAACAGAAGATCAAGCAAAAAAAGTTGCAGATTGGTGTTATTCACAAAGAGGCAAACCATATAACATTAAGTATTATGATGTAAATACAAGATTGAAATTTTACTGTTCTCGACTCATATGGGCTGGATTTAAAGATAAATACAATGTAGATTTAAACACTAGTCAATATGGTGCAGCAGTACATCCTATTGAATTTGTCTCAAGTGATAAAACAATGATTCTTTATAAGAAGTGATTATAATAAAAAAACAATTTTAATAATTACCACAGTCTTACTATTCACAGGATGCACATTCTTACAATCACAAAGAAATATCCATTATACATTCGGTGTGATTGAAACTTCTTCTGCGAGAAAATATACTGTTATTAAATATTATAATGATGATGGTAAAAAAGTTGCTTCTACAAAATTGGATGAGGCTCAAGTAGGCACATCATTCAATACCACAAGCTATCATGATGGTTATGCTTATATTAATAATATCGGTCTTCAAGGACATAAGAATCCTCAAAACGTTATTCAGATAAAAAGAAATTCTACTGAAGTGAAAAAGCTTCATTTACCTGGAACTACCATTGATGCAGTCTGTGCAGATGATCACTATTATAAAGTTAAGATGTATTTGGAGGAAACAAAATGATAATCAATAGATGTCCTTATTGTTCGGGTAAGTTAATTCATGGTTATATTAAAACAAGGGGTGAGGCTCTTGCATGGTCACCAAATCCTGAAAAACTACCATTTATGACGAATAAATGGCATATTGGGGAGGATGATATCAAGTTAGGAGATTTTAGCTACTACAAAGGTGACAAAATTGATGCATACAAATGTAATACATGCAATATTATTATAATAAATGCAAATAAAGATTTATAAAACAGGAGAAAGTATATATGAAAACTAAAACAAAGAATCTAATCATTATACTTTTATTGGGATTTTCAATTGTTTTTAATGGATATTTGTTTATTGAAAATAAAAATAAAGCTACAACCATAGTGCAGTTAAATAAAAAAACTAAAGAATTAGAAAAGTATAGTGAATTACTTGAAACTGGAACAGCTATAGAATATGTGGATATTAAAGAAAGTGATGGTCTGATTTCTATGGCTTATCTATATCAAGATAAAGAGTTAATAGAAAGACATGGTATAGGGTTTATTATTGGTAAGCAATACTATAGGATAGGGATAGCCCCTGAAATCGGTACAACATTAAATAAAAATTCAAAAATTATAAAGATCACAGACAATGAAATAGAATTTACATTTAACTTAAATAATGATACAGAAAAAAAGCGTTTAATAGTCCAAACTGAAAATAATGATATTCATTTTAAGTTAGAGGATGTATCATAAATCCTATCTTTTGAATAAAAATGGAAAAGCATAATAGTTGCTACAGTAGTGTTTGAATTGTAATTAATCTATTATTCTAAGTTGGTTAGAACTTGTGTTTTATTCACAAAAAGTGTATTTAAATCCTGTTTTCTTGAATGTAACAAATTAAGTTATATATTGTAGATATACGATATCACATAAGAGAAAGGAGGATAAGAAATGTTGAAGGTAGTAAATAATAGCAGAGCAAAAAAAGTTATGAAGTATTTTACATATTAGAAAGTTAATCACTCATTATGCATAGAAGTGGAAGTGAAAAATTATGAAAAAGAAAGATTTGATTCGTATTGCATATGAAAAAATTATGCTTGCTATTGGTGTTATGATTGCTAATTTAGTAATGAATGAAACAATGACAGTATGTATAGTTAATACAGTATTAGTAGTAGGCATTACGCTTATATTTGACATAATACAGTTAAGAAATAAAACACAATGATACTTTGGAAACCTGCTTCTTTGGAACCTTTAATTTATAAAGGGAGGTCAATAGAAAACTCGCTTTAAATATTTGGGGGTTTCCACTTGTAAAGGGCAGTCAGAAATGACTGCCCTTTAGCGAGTTCTTTTTTATCGATTATCTGAGTATAACTTGACCATGCCTTCTTGGTTCTTCCATCAATGATATCTACAATTTCCATGGTCTTAAAATCAAGAATAACACACATGTATCTGTTTTGTCCCTTATGTCTCCAGTGCTTCTTATCAATGCATATAATCTCAGGTAAAGGCTGTCTACGCATCTGACCATACTTATCGAATATTTCAACGACTTTAGTAGGACTTGTGTTAAAGAATCTAGCAACCAGTGAAAAAGTAGTTGTAGGTTCTTTAAGTTTATTCATGATTTCCAGTTCTGAGGTTTGAGATAATCTACTATGACTTTTCTCTGTAAATGGGTTTTCCTCTGTCACTACCTTATTACATTGCGGACATACTAATCTTCTCTTTTTAAGTATTAGAGAAGTGTTCTTGCTTCCTATCATGTTATGTATGACTTTACATTTTCTATAGTCCTTAATATTTATTCTACTGCTGCATTCTGGACAGGAGATAATGGTTCTCTTAAGCGTGATACAATAAATCACTTCTTTTTCATTAATTTCAATCGTATGAGACTGTACAAAGGATTCATAATCCCCTAAAATAATTTTTAGATCATTATTCAATTTGTGATCTCCTTTCGCTTTGATTTAATATGAGCAAATTAATGATACAGCGAAAGGTTTTTAATTACACAAAAATACTTAAAAAAGTGGGAGCCGCAGTGTGATCCCCACAGATTTAAAGGTGCTGTTTCCAAGACCCCCAAATATTTAGAGCGAAGGTCTGACCCCTACAAAAATTAAAGACCCTTTTATAATCGCTCGGTCTATTTAGTCTACATATTTCTCTAAGAAATGAGCAATATTGCTTTGAACAAGTTTCTTCTCTTTATGATAAGATTCACCATGTGCGGCATCATTCACAATAAGTAATTTCTTTTCTGCCTGACAGGCATTATAGAGTTCTAATGCCATGTAAGTAGGCACAAAGTGATCCTGGTTACCATGTATAAATAATGTAGGTGTTTTAGACTTCTTGACTTGATTGACTGCACTGGCCTGTTTGAAGTTATACCCTATTGTCTTTTTTGACAATAATGTAGCACTAGGAAGTAATAAGAATGGTGGACATCCTTTATTCTTTAAGTAGTATTTGAATTCATCATAAGCACTTGTATAGCTGCAATCAGCGACAATAGCTTTCACATTATCAGATAATTCTTCACCACTTACCATGAGGACTGTTGCTCCACCCATGGATATACCATGTAAGACAATGCTCATAGGTTCATTATGGAAGTACTCTTCCATTTTTTTAATCCATTCTAATATATCTAAACGATCCAACCATCCAAAACCAACATAATGTCCTTCTGACTGTCCATGTGCTCTATTATCTGGAAGAAGGATATTATAACCAAGTTCATGATAGAAACGAATATAATATGCAAACTCACGATAATGGTAAGAATGGAATCCATGAACACAGATCACTAATTTATTAGAATCAGGATAGGGAAGGAACTGCCCTTCTAGCTTTAATCCATCATAAGAAGTGATTTCCATATCTATAAATGTCTGATGATCTAGCCATTGTTTATCATCTTCACTCATTGGATGTTTTAATCCTACTTTTTCTTTTTTGCGTCTTGTACATACCTTTTCTATCGCTATGCGCCCCGCTGCAAGATAAGTGGCAGATGCCGCAGCGGTTGCGCCTATTGTACCAATAATTACGTTCTTTTTTTTCACGACAAAAAGCCTCCTTTTATTCATTATATAAGATATTCTATAAAGAATTCATATACAAAAGATTAAGTTTGAATAAATAATTGACAGATAGGTCAAAGTGTAAGTAGAAAAGGGTATGTTTGAAAGCGATAAATATATGTTTTTAAGAAAGTTTTTGTGTTAGAATAATACCGATATGAGGTGATTTTAATGACACAGGTTATAGAACCAGAACAGATGGATTTATTAGTAAGTGCAGTAAGAGATGGGAAGATTGTTGCATTTCCTACGGAAACTGTTTATGGCGTTGCCTGCTTATTCAATGATTTGAAGGGTCTTGATAGAATTATGGAAATCAAGAAACGTAACCCGAATAAAGCAGTGACTCTTATGTTGTCAAAAAAAGATGATGTAAAGAAGTATGGCTTAGTAGACGAGGGTACCCAGAGAGTGATTGATAAGTTTATGCCAGGTAGAATGACAATCGTATTAAAAAGACTGGACAGTGTGGATTCGAGACATGTTAGTGGAAAAGATACAATAGGTATTAGAATCCCAGACAGTTCTTTCGTTTTGTCACTCATTGATCAGACAGGGCCTTTATCAGTAACAAGTGCTAATTTATCTGGCCAAGGGAATACGACAAACGAAAAAGAAGTACTTGCACAGCTTGATGGACAGATTGATATGGTTGTCAGAGGACAGACTGCTTCGGCAACTGCATCTACAGTCGTGGATTTAAGTCAAGGTGATGTGAGAATACTAAGAGAAGGTTTAATTACCAAAGAAGAAATCGAGGAGGTATATTATGAAAATTGCAGTCGCTTGTGATCATGGTGGATTACGTTTAAAGAATGTTCTTATTGATGAAATGAAGAAACAGGGTTATGAAGTTGTAGACTATGGTACTTATACTGAAGACTCTTGTGATTATCCTGATTATGCATCTAAGGCAGCTAAAGCTGTTGCATCAGGAGAATGTGAGAAAGGTGTCGTTGTTTGTGGAACAGGCATTGGTGTATCAATTACATGTAATAAGGTAGATGGTATCCGCTGCGCATTATGTCATGATGTATTTAGTGCAAAAGCGACAAGAGCTCATAATGATACTAACATGATTGCAATGGGACAGAGAGTTATTGGAGAAGGACTCGCTGTTGAGATTCTTAATGCATGGCTACATACTGAGTTTGAAGGTGGAAGACATGTTAAGAGAATTGAAAAAATGATGGCTTTAGAAAAGGAGTAAGCATTATGAGAGATACAGAAGTATTTGCGAGTGTTGAGCGAGAATTGAATAGACAAAGAAACAATATTGAATTAATTGCTTCCGAAAACTTTGTATCTAAAGAAATCATGGAGCTTGCGGGCTCAGTTCTAACAAATAAATATGCTGAAGGATATCCAGGTAAGAGATATTATGGTGGATGTCAGTTTGTGGATGAAGTAGAAACATTGGCACAGGAAAGACTTAAGAAGTTATTTGGCTGTGAGTATGCAAATGTTCAGCCTCATTCTGGTGCACAAGCGAATACAGCTGTTTATTTTGCTTTATTACAGCCAGGTGATAAAGTACTAGGTATGTCTTTAAATGATGGTGGGCATTTAACTCATGGACATCCATTAAACTACTCTGGTAAGACTTATGAATTCCATGCTTATGGTGTTGATAAGGAAACAGAAAGAATTGATTATGATGAATATAAGAGATTATGTGAAGAAATCAAACCTAAGTTAGTTGTTGCAGGGGCAAGTGCTTATGCAAGAACTATTGATTTCAAATTCATGGCTGAAGTAGCACATAGTGTTGGAGCTATCTTTATGGTAGACATGGCACATATTGCTGGTTTAGTTGCTGCAGGAGATCATCCATCTCCATTCCCTTATGCAGATATCGTGACTACTACAACTCATAAGACTTTAAGAGGTCCTAGAGGTGGTGTCATCATGTGTAAGGAAAAGTATGCAAAGGATATTGATAGAGCTGTTTTCCCTGGTATGCAGGGTGGACCTCTTATGCATATTATTGCAGCTAAAGCAGCTTGCTTCTATGAAGCATTACAGCCTGAATTCAAGGAATATAGTCATCAAATCATTAAGAATGCGAAAGCTTTAGAAGAATCTTTAAAGGAAGAAGGATTCCGTCTTGTAACTGGTGGTACTGATAATCATCTATTACTTATTGATGTAAAGAGCAGCTGTGGTATTACAGGTAAGAAAGCTCAGAGATTACTTGATGAAATCAATATTACAGCTAATAAGAATGCGATTCCTTTCGATACAGAAAAACCTTTCAAGGCTTCTGGAATCCGTGTTGGTACACCAGCAATGACCACAAAAGGATTCAAGGAAGATGACTTCAGAGAAGTTGGAAAGATTATTGCTTATCGTTTAAAGAATGAAGAAACTGATGAAGTAAAGAATGAATGTCTTGCAAGAGTAAAGAAGTTAACTGATAAAGTGACTATGTATGACGATATTAAATACTAGGAGGCCATAAAATGGTTAAAGTACTCAATCATGCATTAATTAAACACAAACTCTCAATTATGAGAGAAGAAAAGACATCAAACTATATTTTTAAGCAGAATCTTGATGAAATCGCAATGTTGATGGCTTATGAAGTCACAAAAGATTATCCTTTAAAAGAAAAGGAAATTGAAACACCTATTTGCAAGACAACTGGTTATGAACTAGACAAGGATATTATTCTTGTACCTATCTTACGTGCTGGTGTGGGTCTTGTAGATGGCTTCAGAAGAATCATACCAACTGCGAAAGTAGGTCATATTGGTATGTATAGAGATGAAGAAACATTGATTCCTCATGAATATTATGCTAAATTTCCTAAAGGATTAGAGAGCGCAAAGGTTATTGTTCTTGATCCTATGCTTGCTACTGGTGGTTCAGCTGATATGGCTATCCAGAATATTAAAGATCGTGGTGCGAAGGATATTGAACTTGTCTGCCTTGTAGGTGCACCTGAAGGTGTGAAATACATTGAAGAACATCATCCAGATGTTAAGCTTACTTTAGCTGCATTAGATGAAAAACTAAATGACAAGGGATATATTGTACCAGGTTTAGGAGATGCGGGAGACCGCTTGTTTGGTACTAATTAATGGGATTTGATGAATATGAAGTAAGAAGAACTTCTGTTAAAGTATTTCTTGCAGGATTGATTCTTGCGGTACTACTTTCCATCATTCTTCATTCGATCAGCTACTGCTTAGGGTTTGTATTAGGCTATCTTATTGATTTATTAATTTTACAGATCAATATGAAGATGACTGATACAATACTTTCTATCCAGACTGCAGGTAAGACAATTGCGGTTATATTATTTATGGCTAAATTGTTTATATTTGCATTAGGGTTTGCAATAGCTGGATTTTTTCCAGAAATAGTAAATATGTATACTGTATTTCTGGGCTATCTAGTAGTAAAGATTTCTATTTATATACATGCATATGGAGAAAGGAGGCGTATGAGATAATGAAAATCACTATTCAGCCAGAACTGATATCATCATTGATTGTGACTGTGATACTTTCTATTTTCTTTGTTTATGCAGGTAAAAAAATAAGAGAAGCAGATCCAACTAAGAGACCAAAAGGTGTGGTTCTTCTTGTTGAAACCGCCATTAAGATGGTTTACGATTATATGGGCACAATCATGCCTAAGAAATATGCGAAGAACTACTATCCTTATTTCTCTATGTTATTTGCATGGCTGTTGGTATCTAACTTATTTGGATTAACAGGTTTTGATGCGCCAACTACTAACTACTCAATCACGTTATCCTTAACATTAATTACATGGGTATTAATTCAGATTAATGCGATTAAGTATCAGGGTGTTGGCAGTTATATTAAGGGAACTTTGATTCCCCCAACAAACCTATTTGGTTTGATTTCACCATTGATTTCTATATCAATGCGTATTTTCTGTAACTTATTGAGTGGTACATTTATTATGGCCTTAGTATATCAGGCAACATCATTCTTAAGTTACAAGTTGATTCCATTCAACTTTTTAGGACCAGTGGTAGCACCACTATTACATTGTTATTTCGATGTATTCTCTGGATGTGTACAAGCACTGGTATTCGTTACACTATCTTCAATTCTGATTTCTAATGAAAATCCAGATGAAGAATAAATGAAAAAAATGTCAATAGGAGGAAATTGATTATGACAAGAGGTTTAATTGCAATCGCTGCTGGTATTGCAGTACTTGCAGGTTTAGGTACAGGTATTGGTGAAGGTTTAGTTGCCGCTCATGCAGTATCTGCAATTGGAAGAAATCCTGAGGCTGAAAGCAAGATCCGTACTACTATGATCTTAGGTATCGCCTTAACAGAAACAGTAGCCCTCTATGGTTTACTTATTTCTTTCATCTTATTATTCGTATTCAAATAAAAAATAGTTTAAGGAGGAAAAAACTATGCCAGATATAGCCGCAAAGTTATTTCCAAACCCTACCACTATGATTGTTCAGTTATGTTCCACTGCAATCATGCTTCTTCTGTTTAAGAAATATTTATGGAATTATGTATTAGAATTCTTCCAGAAGAGAGCTGATTTTATAGAAGGTAATATCAATGATGCGAAGGCTAAGAATGAAAAAGCATCTGAATATCTTCTAGAAAGTGAAAAGCAGGCTAAAGAAGCTGCTAAACAGTATAAAGAAATCATAGATCAGGCTAAGGAAGATGCCGTAAAGGCTAAGAGTAAAATCATGGATGAAGCTAACAAGCAGGCTCAAGAAAAGATTGAACAGGCTCGCCATGAAATTGAATCTGAAAAGCTTGCAGCACAGGATGAAATGAAGAAAGAAATTGTGGATGTTGCTGTTGAAGTGGCTACTAAAGTCATGGATCAGAATATGAATACTGAAGCCAATAAAGCTTTAGTAGATGATTTCGTAAAACAGGTTGTTAACTAATGGATGCAAATGTTGCAGAACGTTATGCTGAAAGCTTATATCAGTTAGCGTTAGAAGATCATGCGCTAGAAGATTATCTAGCAGACATGAAACTAGTTGATACAGTTTTAGAAAGTAATCCAGAATTTGAAAAATTCTTCTCTCATGTGCTTGTAGATGATGAAGCAAAGTGTGCATTACTTGATAAAGGTTTTGGCACTTCAGTAAATCATTATGTATTGAATTTTCTTAAACTGCTTGTAAAGAAAAGAAGAACAAGATACATTGCGCCTATTACAAAAAGCTTTATTAAGATGAGTAATAAGCATCTTGGTATCGAGGAAGGCGTTATCTTCACACCTTTCGCATTAAGCGATGAACAGGTAAAAGCAATTGAAGAAGCGATTTCTCAGAAAGAAAACAAAACAATCACTTTAAGAACTGTTGAAGACAAGACACTTATTGGTGGTGTTAAGGTTCAGATTGAGAACCGTGTCTATGATGGCTCATTAAAGAACAAAGTCAGCAAGCTCAAGACTGAGCTGTTGAGAAAGTAGGTGACGCAAGTGGCATTAAGACCCGATGAAATCAGTGCTTTAATCAAAGAGCAGATTAAGCATTATGATGATGTCATGGAACAGAAAGACGTCGGAACAGTTATGACTGTTGGTGACGGTGTCAGTGTTGTTCATGGTTTAGACAATGCAATGCTAGGTGAATTGATCCTTTTCCCAGGTGATGTTTATGGTATGGTCATGAACCTAGATGAAGATAGTGTTGGTGTTACTTTATTAGGTAATGCGGACGAAATTAAAGAAGGCGACGAAGTAAGACGTACAGGTAAGATTATTGAAGTACCTGTAGGTGATGCAATGCTTGGTCGTGTCGTTAACCCTTTAGGACAGCCTATTGATGGTCAGGGTGAAATTATCACTACAAAGACTAGACCAATCGAAAGAGTGGCTCCTGGTGTTATGACAAGAAAATCAGTAGATCAGCCAGTACAGACTGGTATCACTACTATTGATGCAATTATTCCAGTTGGTAGAGGTCAGCGTGAGTTAATCATCGGTGACAGACAGACTGGTAAAACAGCTATCGCTGTTGATACAATCATCAACCAGAAAGGTCAGGATATGTACTGTATCTATGTTGCAATTGGTCAGAAGAACTCTACAGTTGCACAGGTTGTTGAAAAATTAAAGAAGGCAGGCGCAATGGATTATACTGTTGTTGTTTCTGCATCAGCTTCTGAACTTGCTCCAGTTCAGTATATTGCTCCTTATGCAGGTTGTGCTATTGCTGAAGAATGGCTTGACCAGGGTAAGGATGTATTAATCGTTTATGATGATTTAAGTAAGCATGCCGTAGCTTATCGTACAGTGTCTCTATTATTAAAGAGACCACCAGGACGTGAAGCTTATCCAGGTGATGTATTCTACTTACATTCAAGACTATTAGAAAGATCTTGTCGTTTAAATGAAGAAAATGGCGGAGGTTCTATCACTGCCCTTCCAATCATTGAAACACAGGCAGGTGATATCTCAGCATATATCCCTACTAACGTTATTTCTATTACTGATGGTCAGATCTTCTTACAGCAGGAATTATTCAATGCTGGTTTCAGACCTGCCATTGATACAGGTTTATCTGTATCACGTGTAGGTTCTACAGCACAGATCAAGGCTATGAAGCAGGTTTCTAGAAACTTGAAGTATGAATTAGCACAGTATGAAGAAATGCAGTCATTCGCACAGTTTGGTTCTGACTTAGATGCAGCAACTAAGAATGCGATTGAACATGGTGAACGTGTACGTGAAGTATTAAAACAGGCACAGTATGCACCAAGAGATGTTATTGATCAGATTATTACTCTATTTGCACTTGAAAATGGATTCGTTAAGAATGTTAAAGTGGAAAAGGTACAGGAATACATGGATGGTTTAGTAGAGAAGTTTGCTGTTGCACATAGTGATCTTCTTGATGAAATCAGAGAAAAGAAAGTATTATCTGATGAATTAACTGCTAAGTTGAAGGAAGCTGTTAAGGCTTATACAACTCAGTTCGAAAACTTACAGAAAGCTGAGGCTTAATTATGGCTGGGCAGATGCAAGCCATCAAGCGTCGTATCAAATCAATTGAATCTACTAAGAAAATCACAAGAGCTATGGAACTTGTTGCTAGCTCTAAGCTTTCTAAGACTAGAAATCAGTTGAATGACATGAAGCCTTATTATACACAGGTAAAAGATACTTGTGCACAGATCTTATCTTCTGCAGGAAATGATATTGATTCTCCTTATTTAGTATTAAATGATAAGGGTGAAGATGTTTATATCGTTATCACTTCTACTTTAGGACTATGTGGTGGATATAACTCTAATATCTTTAAGCAGGTTGAAGCATCAGTCAATGATGCCAAGAAGATTATTGCGATTGGTAATAAAGGCTTAAATCAGTTTAAGAAACATTTTAAAGGTGAAGTAGATGGTACTTATGTAGACCTTAATACGACCCTTGATTTTAGAAGTGTTGTGAGATTAGTTGCGTCACTTCTAGAAGGCTATAAGAAAAAAGAAATTAAGTCTATTCATATTGTATATACAGAATATGTGAATGACTTAACTTTCGTACCTAGAGATGTGACTCTTCTTCCACTTAAGGCTGAAGATCTTGTCTCTGATAAGAAATTCCATAAAGATACATTGTTTGAACCAAGTCCTGAATCAGTACTTGGAAGCTTAATTCCGATGTATTTACAGGCTGTTATCTATGGTTACTTGATTGAATCAGTGACTGCAGAAAATGCGTCTAGAAGAACATCTATGAAGAACGCAACAGACAATGCTAATGAATTAACAGATGAGTTGTTATTAAAATACAACCAGGCACGTCAGAGCGCGATTACAAGTGAAGTAAGTGAAATCGTTGCTGGTGCCAATGCACAATAAGAAGGAGGTGCCATATGTCTTTGAATGTTGGTAAGATTATCAAGGCTCAGGGTCCAGTTGTCGATGTACAGTTTGCTGCTGATAAAGATCTTCCAGATCTAAATACAGCCATCAAAATTGATAACCATGGTGAAGAGTTAACTGTAGAAGTTGCTCAGCATATTGGTGATGATATTGTAAGATGTATCGCAATGGGTCCTACTGATGGTCTAACAAGAGGTATGGATGCTGTGGATACTAATGCACCTATTAGTGTTCCAGTAGGTAATAAAACACTTGGTAGAATGTTCAACGTATTAGGACATTCTATTGATGGTAAAGATGAATTGACTGAAGAAAAACATATGCCAATTCATAGATCAGCACCTACATTTGCTGATCAGAGAACAGAAACTGAAATTCTTGAAACAGGTATTAAAGTCGTTGACTTGATCTGTCCATTCATCAAGGGTGGTAAGATCGGATTGTTCGGTGGTGCCGGTGTAGGTAAGACAGTTCTTATCCAGGAATTCATCAACAACATCGCAACTGAACATAACGGTTTATCAGTATTCGCCGGTGTTGGTGAACGTTCTCGTGAAGGTAATGATTTATACTATGAAATGAAAGAAAGTGGTGTATTAGATAAGACAACACTAGTGTTTGGTCAGATGAATGAACCACCTGGATCAAGACTTAGAGTTGCATTATCAGCACTTACTATGGCGGAATATTTCCGTGATGAACAGGGACAGGATGTCTTACTATTCATCGATAATATCTTCCGTTTCACTCAGGCTGGTTCAGAAGTATCTGCCCTACTTGGACGTGTTCCATCTCAGGCAGGTTATCAGCCAACTCTTGCAACTGAAATGGGTCAGTTACAGGAACGTATTACTTCAACTAAACAGGGTTCTATTACATCTGTACAGGCTGTATATGTACCTGCCGATGATATGACTGACCCTGCTCCAGCAACTACATTCACACACCTTGATGCAAGAGTTGTACTTGATCGTAGTATTGCAGCATTAGGTATTTACCCTGCAGTAGATCCACTAAACTCTTCTTCTAGAGGTCTTGATCCAAACGTTGTTGGTAAAGAACATTATGAAGTGGCTCATGGAGTAACTCAGATGTTACAGAAATATCAGGAATTACAGGATATTATCGCAATTCTTGGTATGGATGAATTGAGTGAAGAAGATAAACTAATCGTTGCACGTGCAAGAAGAATTAGAAACTTCTTATCACAGCCATTTACTGTTGCAGAACAGTTCACTGGTTTAGATGGTAAGTATGTACATGTAGAAGATACAGTAAAAGGATTTAAAGAAATTCTAGAAGGCAAATATGACGATTTACCAGAGCAGGCTTTCCATAATGTAGGTACTATTGAAGAAGCAGTAAAGAAAGCTGAATCTTTAAGTGAGTAAATTTCATTTACATATCGTCACTCCTAAAGGTACCTACAGGGATGTAGACGTAGATATTCTGAACATTAGAACAACTGATGGTCAGATGGGTATACTTGCTCACCATATGCCATTGGCGAGTGGTGTGGAAATCGCCGAAATGAATTATAGGATTGATAAAGACAAATATGAATTCGCTGTTGGTGGTGGATTTGTTTATGTAGATGGTGATAACACTGTTACACTTATTGTGAATGATATTGAATCACCAGAAGAAATCGACCTACGTAGAGCTGAAGAAGCAAAGGCAAGAGCTGAAGAGAGATTAAGATCAAAGAATCCAGAAGTCGATTTACAGCGTGCTGAAATTGCGTTAAAGAAGGCTATTACACGTATTCATGTCAAAAACAATTACTAGGATCCAGGGTTATTCCCTGGATTTTCTTTTGGAGAAGTTATGAAAAGTGATTTTGTGAGAGTGAAAGATTATATACCTGATATATATGTAGAGTTGCGATATGCAACAGAACGTAATTTTACACATACTAAAGTATATGATTTTGATGAAGCGTATTTAAGAAGAGGAACTACACTTAAACTTAAGAAGGTTCAGGAAGAGTTAAAAGAAATAGGTTATAGCTTAAAAATCTGGGATGCCTATAGACCATTTACTGCACAGCAATACTTCTGGGAACTGATTCATGATGATGAGTTTGTTGCTGATCCGACAAATGGTCCAAAGACACATAATTTTGGAAATGTTGTAGATGTGACTCTTGTAAAGAGTGATGGAAGTGAAATAGATATGCCTACAGAGTTTGATGATTTTACGAGTCAAGCAAGTAGAGATTATTCATGGTTAACAGGCGATCCTCTTAAACATGTTCTATTACTAGAAGAAACAATGGAGAAGTATGGCTTTATAGGCTATGAGGGTGAATGGTGGCATTATATAGATGAAGATTCTTATGACTATATAGAATTCAAGCCAAATGAAAGACACAGCTAATAATGACGCTGTGCCTTTTTAATTAGAGTATAAATAATAAGTGTAAGTAATATCCCAATACAAGCCCCTGTAGAATCTATCATGACATCTTTAAAGCTTGCACTACGTCCTCCTACAAAGAACTGATGAAGTTCATCTGAACAGGCATAGAGGAAACTTACTAGTAGAGATATAAAGCATTTATTGCGTAAGGGATAAGTTTCATAAGTAAACATCAGCAACATTGTAAGAATACTTAAGATAAAATATACAAACATATGTGCACATTTACGAATAATGAATTCTAAGAAGCTAAAAGCTTCTGTAGATAATGTATTCACTATATTATGTCCTGTAACAGTCTTAGAAATATGTCCTATAAGATAGATCACTGATTGAGAAGAAGAGGAACTTTTAGGCCCTGTTTGATTAGAAAAACAGAATATAACCCCCATCCAGATTATGATTAATAGAGTAAGTAGTATACGTAATTTCTTCTTTTTGGTCATAATGTTGCTCCCCTTTCTTGAGTTTATAATATACAACATCTGTAAATAAAAAACAAATGCTTAATAAAAAGTAGATTTTTTGCTGATTTTATATAGTATATTGATATCGAACCGATATCACGCTATAATAAAACGATTTAGCTAAAGCTAAATGGGCGGCATGGGATGAAAAGGAGACTATTATGTACGAATACGTAAATAACAAACAATTAATATGCAGCATGCGTTCCTGTTGTGGAGACATTATGCAAGACCTATGTCATATCCTGAAAGTAAAATATAATATAGGTGCAACATTTACTCTTGTTGGTAGTGGGGCAAGAAATTTAATACTTCAAACTGCAAATGAACCCATTGACTTAGATTATAATCTTAAAATTATAAGAATTGATGATTATGAAGACTGTCCTTATATCAAGGAATGCGTTAGAAAAGCTTTTAATATTGTTCTTAGAAAGCATGGATGGAGAGATTGTGAAGATTCCAAATCCTCATTAACCACTGAAAAACGTTATTTTCCAAGAATTAGTGACACAGAATTTTCGATGGATGTTTGCATCGTTCGTGAAGATGAAGATGGAAATCTTCGTCGTTTAATTCATAAAAAGACTGGTTATACTAATGTTAGAAGGCCTGTTAATGATTATTATTGGAATATGGCTCCAAATTCTAGAGATATTAAATTTAAAGTCGATTATATTAAAAGTAATGGAAAGTGGGAATTAGTCAGAGAACAATATAAGAGAATTAAGAATAGATATTTAACTCGAAATGATCATAATCATCCTTCATTTATTTGTTATATTGAAGCAGTAAATAATGTATATAACTCAATAAAGGGTTGGAAGTAATAAACTGGCAAGAAATTTTTTGGTAAAGTGATTGAATTCAATTGATTTGGGAATGTTATATATAATCCTATTCCATTTTGAAATGGAGGGATTGTAAATGGAAAAACTATATATAAATACCCTTAACGATTCAAAATACATTGCATTAATCACAGTCCTTGATTATGAAATATCAGTAAGCATATATCTAAAACAGTTATCATTCGAAGCTTCTTCCAATAAGCCCGAACATGTACTTGTTGATTTGGCTTTGAAAGCAGTAATAGATAAGTATAGATTTGTTGAATTTGATATAAATGAATCTGGGAAAATAGAATTAGATAGTTACAAGTATGTTTCACTTAATACCTTCTATGAGATTCTAGCCAATACCCTTCTAAAAGAGAAAAAAGAATTATTATTAAACTCTATCTTAACTGATTCACAGATAAATCAGCTATTGAATTTTGATTAGTTTCATTGACAACTTAACAATCTGTGATATCTTAAAGATGAAACTAAAGGAACAGTAATGTTCTCGGTGAACAGGCACCGTAAAAAGTCGAATTCAAGAGGTAGGATTCAAAATAACCACGTCCGAGTATATATCGACAAGATATATGAGCCTGATGACCAGGATAAAACCTGTAATTCTTTTACTATGAGCAGGATGAGTTCCTGCTTTTTTAGATAAAACAGATGCAGATTTTAATGGAGAAGTTGAGTAAAATTTGATGAATCATAATACAAATGTTAGAATGGTTAAGATGGAGGTTTTTTTATGAACATTGTTTTAATACTTGCTTGTATGGCTGTATTCTATAATATTGATTTACTCGGCTATAATTCAGAGTATCTCTCAGTACAGCAGACAAAAAACTTAAAAGGGATATTTACACTCATAGTATTATTCCATCACCTCGCAATATTTGCATCTGTAGGTGATGTCTATAATATTTTTATTAATTCGGGATACATTGCGGTAGGTGGATTCCTAT
Organism: Catenibacterium faecis; assembly: GCF_014306455.1. Taxonomy (NCBI): domain Bacteria; kingdom Bacillati; phylum Bacillota; class Erysipelotrichia; order Erysipelotrichales; family Coprobacillaceae; genus Catenibacterium; species Catenibacterium faecis. Next base: position 23,266 of record NZ_JACRWG010000008.1, on the reverse strand, counting down.
TCATTTCTGGATATGGCTTAATGTACCAATATATGCATAAAGGAAGAAATTATGTAAAGTCCTTCCCTAAAAGAAGAATACTCACAATACTTATTCCATCTGTTGTAATGGCTATTGCCTATTTTGTATTGAAACAATACAGATATGGTTATACTTTAGGTGCTCTTATCTATGATTTTAAAAGAGGTGCTTCTGTTATTAGTAATGGATGGTATATCAATGCGATTATTTATTTCTATATTGCTTTCTTTATTTCTATGCTTCTTTGTGAACTCATTAAGAAACGTAGAATTATGATCATCTTTACTTTTATCTTTACATATCTCTATATCTTCTTATGTATGAAGTTTAAGTTTGAAGATCATTGGTTTAGTGCAGCCTTTGCTTTCTATTTTGGTATATTATGGGCTATGTTTAAATCTCAAATTGATTCTAATCTCAAGAAATCAATTCCTATTATTATTGGTTGTCTATTTATCTTCTACTATGTATTGAATGTATTCACTCCATTTAAGTATGGCTGGATGGAATTCAAATGTTTAATGTATCTTGCAATTATCGTGATATTAGGAATGAGAATCAAACTTCAAAGTCCCCTTATGGAATGGGTAGAAGATCATTCTTTGGAAATCTATTTAGTACATGGATTATTCTTTGAAATATTAAGAAATAACCATATTAATATAGTAGATAACTTTGAATTCATGGTTACTCTACTCATACTTACATTCATATCTTCTTATGTGCTTCATAAGATATTCACATTCATAAACAAAAAAATTATAAATAGTTAAGAGGAGTGCTTATCACTCTTCTTTTTTCTATGATGAAGCCGGGTGATATATATGAATAAGATATTAGTAGTAGACGATGAACTAATATTAAATCTAGTAGGAATAAGCTTGAAAGAAGCATGTAAAGAACATGCAATAGAAATCATGAATAAAAAATTATGCTTAGAAGAATATACAAATATTAAATATAGTCAAAATACAAAATAAGATGTCACATAAATATAAGTAAATATGTGAAATAAACGGAAAAATGTTATCGCAAGGGGTTACTGATTACAAAGGTTAATGTTATAATGGGATCATGTGTTATAGATTTCTAATGAAATATCATTTTTGTGAAATATTTCGCATTAATTAGAATGTGTTAGAGTTTTATATACATGAAGGAGAACACGCTTATGAAAAAATTATTTATGAAGTTTTGTGTTGTAGTTTTATCTTGTTTTATGGTGTTCAATACAGCTTATTTACCATCTTATGCAGAGGATGAAATGAGCTATTATGAACAGAACGACCTAGCAAACAGTTTTAGGTATAGTAATGGTGAAGCTAAGGATAGCGGCTATGCAAATTATGCTTCACGTGCTACTACTAATTCTGGGTGGCCTAATGATTCAAGAGCTATTTCTAAGGGAATTGATGTAAGCTATCATAATGGCACTATTGACTGGAAGAAAGTTAAACAGTCAGAAGTAGAATATGCGATTATCAGATGTGGTTATGGTACAAATGATAAGAGTCAGGATGATAAGAAATGGGAAGAAAATGTAAAGGGATGTGTAGACAACAATATTCCTTATGGTGTTTACCTATATTCTTATGCTGATACTGTAGAGAAAGCATCTAGTGAAGCAGATCATGCGATTCGTTTATTACAGGGGAAGAAGTTAAAGTATCCTGTTTATTATGATTTAGAAGAAGATAAGTTACGTGATAAGATCAGCAAGAAGACTATTGCGGATATTGCACAGACATTCTGTGATAAGTTATCTGCCAAGGGTTATACTGTTGGTATTTATGCGAATAAGGACTGGTTTACTAATTATTTGACTGATAGTCGTTTTAATAACTGGACTAAGTGGGTTGCACAATATAATACAGTTTGTAATTATCGGGGTAAATATGATATGTGGCAGTGCTCATCTACAGGAAGGGTGCCAGGTATTTCAGGTAATGTAGATTTAAACTATTCTTATAGTCCATTTGAAAATTCATATGGTGGTAATACAAATAACGGTGGTAATACAAACAATGGTGGAACTACTACTAAGTACTCTGATGGATTAAATGAAATTGAAGGAGAATTATACTACTTCAAGAATAATCGAATTGATACATCTTATACTGGACTCGCTCAGTATGGTAACGAATGGTATTATATTGAGAATGGTAAAGTAAACTGGAACTATACTGGTCTTGCCCAGCATGGCATTGAATGGTTCTATATTGAAAAAGGTAAGTTAAACTGGAATCATTCAGGAATTGTGGAATATAATAATCAGTGGTTCTATGTTGAAAGAGGACGCTTAAACTGGAATTATACAGGTTTAGGTCAGTCAGATAATGATTGGTATTATATTGTAAATGGACGTGTAAACTGGAACTATACTGGTCTTGTTCAGCGTGGCAATGAATGGTTCTATATTGAAAAAGGTAAGTTAAACTGGAATCATTCAGGAATTGTGGAATACAATAATCAGTGGTTCTATGTTGAAAGAGGACGCTTAAACTGGAATTATACAGGTTTAGGTCAGTCAGATAATGACTGGTACTATATTGTAAAGGGACGTGTCAATTGGGGCTATACAGGTCTTGTTCAGAAAGGTAATGAATGGTTCTATATTGAAAATGGTAAGTTGAATTGGAATCATTCAGGAATTGTGGAATACAATAAACAGTGGTTCTATGTTGAAAGAGGACGCTTAAACTGGAATTATACAGGTTTAGGTCAGTCAGGTAATGACTGGTACTATATTGAACGTGGACGTGTTAATTGGGGCTATACAGGTCTTGTTCAGAAAGGTAATGAATGGTTCTATGTTAAAGGTGGTAAGTTAGATTGGAGCTATACAGGACTTGTCCAGAAAGGTAATGAATGGTTCTTTGTTCGTAATGGACGTTTAGACTGGGGTTATACAGGTCTTGCTTGCAATGGTGAATATTATTTCTATGTTAAGAATGGACGTTTAGACTGGAGCTATTCTGGTTATGCACAGATTGATGGTCAGGGCGAATATTATGAAGTAAGAAATGGTAGACTCGTTGGTGGTACTTTAACTTTAGCTAAGATGCATGGTGTTGCGAATAACCAAGATAGCCCTACAAACTATATTGTGATTGTAGATAGAGCAGCACATCGTGTAGGTGTATTTAAAGGAAGTAAGTATAATTGGGCAGATGCAAAGTATTATAAATGTTGTGTTGGTAAACCTTCTACTCCTACTATAAGCGGTACTTACTATATCAAATCTAGAGGTAAATACTTTGATACAGGTACTAAAGGTAGATGCTGGTATTTTACTCAGATTAATGGTAACTATTTATTCCATTCAGTGATTTATGATAGACAGAATTCTCCAAAGAGAATTATTGATAACTCAATGGATGCAGCTGTATCTCATGGCTGTGTAAGATTAGATCTAGAAAACGCAAAATGGATCTATGACAACATTCCTAAGAATACTAAAGTTATTATTTATTAACATTCAGGTTCCTCCTATTTGGGAGGACCTTTTTTATGCATTAAAAAAGGATGTGATTAATCACATCCATACTAACATTCTTCTGAAACGATGAACTTAGGTCTTCCTTTGATTTCATCATAAATCTGTGCAATATAGTAACCAATAATACCAAGACAAATCATGATAATACTACTAGAGAATAACTGAAGTAGAATAACTGTAGTAAAACCTCCTAAAGCAGTACCATTCACATACTGTACAATTGAGTTAATACCAAATACTACAGAGATAAGTAACATGATAAAACCACAAATAGTGACAATCTGCATAGGTGCAGAAGAGAAAGAAGTAATATTAAGTATTGCATACTTAATGAGTGATTTAGTAGACCACTTTGATTCCCCTGCTTCTCTTTCAGCAACTCTAAATGGAATCTGTGTTGTCTTAAATCCTACCCATGAAGATAAAGCTCTAAAGAAAGAATTCTTTTCTTTCATGTTAAGTAGTACCAACATAACTTTTCTATCAAGAAGCTTGAAGTCTGATGCATTCATCATATCGATATTAGTCAACTTAGAGATGATCTTATAGAAAGTATTAGCCATAAATCTATGGATACCTGATTCTTCTCCTCTATCCTCTTTGACAGCTTCTACAACTTCATATCCTTCCTGCCATAATTTATACATTTCTACAATTTTAATTGGTGGATGCTGTAAGTCACAGTCCATGACAACACAACAATCACCCTTTGCATATGTTAAACCTGCAGTAATTGCAGATTCTTTACCAAAGTTTCTAGAAAAATGAACACCTCTTACATGTTCATGTTTTTTTGATGCTGCTTGGATTCTATTCCAAGTATCATCTTTAGAACCATCATCCACAAATAAGATTTCATAAGGAATCTTATGTTCTGTCATGATATCTACTACTACATTCGCAGTATTATCAATTAATAGTCCTTCATTATAAGATGGTATTATAATACTTAATAAACCTTCCATTTTAATTCTCCTTATAATATTTTTTTCTGTAAACTGCACTTATGATTATAAACAATATTGCCCCCGCTGTTAAGCCAATACCAAGTTTTTGGTGCTTTGTATGATATCTCATAGTAATTTTATTAGTACCAGAATGAAGTTTAATGGCATATAAGCAGTTTCCAAATGATTTTACTTCTGCTTTTTTATTGTTGACTAATACATCCCAACAATCATCTACAGGAACAGATAAATATAAATAACTATCTTTATCTTCTGCATTAACTGTTGTATCAATAGAACCATTCTTCATTGAGATATTGACTTCATTTTCACGTGCTGTTTTAGCATACTCATCCAATACATTTAAATCTAATGCGTAGAAATAGGCATTATCATAATTTAAATTAGAATCTGCAGATTCAACTCTTAGCTTTGTCTTTGAACTATCTGTTTCAATATGGAATACAGTAGGTGATAACCAGCACGCATACTTAGTAATCACATCTTTACCGTTGTAAACATAAGATTCTGATTCTGAAGTCCAAGGGACAAAACCATAATAAACCATATTCTTATAGTTAGAAGTGATTAAGTTGATTTCTGTATTAGAATCATCCTTCTTTGTGACTGAATACTTAACAGGTTTATAAATATCTTTTGAAGTATTGAATAACTGTTTAAATAATAAGTTCTGATAATCAAATGGGTTCAAATAGCCTTCTTCATTCTTAATTGCATCAAAGTTATTACATGTAAATGCGAGAGGCATATAATATGGATTTGTATATGTATACTTACCATTTAACTTAGTATTATTCTTCTTTACTAGACCAGTGTAGTTTTCTGAAGTTAATACATATTTCACACCAAGTAATGAATCAATACCTAACATAGATGTATTTGTGACAGTTAAACAATCTGCATAAGTAGGATAACCACACTTATTTAAGAACTCTAACTGTGTACCATCTGGAGAAGAAGTATATCCACTTGTAGACATATATCTATATGATAGTGGTTCATCATAGTTGGCAGTTAAGTTACCTTCATACATAACTCTGTTAGATGTCTGTGTGATTCTATAGTTTGATTGATCATCATTCTGTATATTACGAATGATCTTTTCCTGATTCTTTCTATATGATGTATATTCCAAATCGTTCATACATAAAGAATTCGCAAGTAGACCAGAGTTGATACCTAAATCAATAGAACCAATAATAAGTAATAATACAAGAAGTAACTGTTTTGTTTTCTGCTTAGTCATTAACTGACTAGAGATATATAAAGCAGTTAAGACAATGATCATAGCTACAGTTAGATAAGCATAAATCTTTTCCTGGTGTGTATAATGACGTGTTAATACAATGTTTAAGATTGAGAATATAATTGCGACTACACCAGTCTTCACAATATTATTCTTCTCTTTTGCATATACACAATTGTATGCAGCTAAGAATAGAATAAAGAATTCAACTAGGAATGAATATCTATAGTTATAGCTTCCTACAAATTTAAAGAGTGAGAATACTAAATAAAGAGGATGCCAATAAAGACATAGAAGTATTCCAAATAAGAATACACCTAGTACAATCTTTACTTTTACTTTGATTTGTTTGTTGAAGAATACTGATAAAGCAAGTACTATCGCAAGTCCTCCACAAAATAATGCCGCAAATCCTAATTCACTATGAGCCCCATAGCTATACTTAGGAATAACACTTAACATATTACCTACAAAAGAGAAGTCTAAAATATCTCTTAATGAGAGACTTCCTCTAGGACCATTCGTTAAAGCGCCGATAGTTGGTAAGAATAAGACAGCACTTACCATAACACCTAGAAGCATTGCACATACATATCTAATACCAGTTTTAATAAACTGAATGAATGTCATCTTATTTTCTATTGCATATAAACAACATTCTAATAAGAACCAGATACCAGTAAAGACACAGCTGATTCCAGCCATATACCAGTTAAAGATAATAGCTAAGCCTACCGCAATAGATAGATTCCAGTTCTTCTTTCCCTGCACAATATAATAAACCTGTAATAACATGAAAGGTAACATATACATGCCATCTAACCACATGATATTACTTGCCTGGAAGAAACTATATTGACATAAACCATAACCGCAGGAAAGCAGAATAAAGAGAATACTATTGTCTTTATAAGATGTTTCAAATCTATTTGTGATAAAGTACGCAAAGGCGATAGATGCCAATGTAAGCTTTAATGCGACAACAATATTAAAGAATGTATAGAGATTCGCATTAGAGAAAAACAACAATAATAGATTAAATGGTGAAGATAAATAATAGCTAAATACAGCTACATTTGATCCACCCAGAGTTTTTCCAAAGCTATAAGTAATTGAGTTCTTTCCTGCAATAACATCTTTTAAATAAGAGAAGAAATCAATATACTGAATATTTGCATCCATTACAGCTAATGTTTTAGTGCCAAATGGTGCAAATCCATTTAATGCATAAATACATAAAATAATGAGTAAAGTAATAAGTCCGGATAGAAATATAATTTTACTTTTTTCTTTTTTATTCATAAGAACCCCCTTGAATTCAAACACAATAATTATAACATATCCTACTATATAATTCGATGTGATAGTTATGATATTACATGAAAGGTATATGTATCAAATTATTTTCTGAAATTCTCTGTTTTTTTTGATGTATACACTTAAATAGAATATAATGATTACGTATGTGACTAAAAAACAAATAAGGAGATTTTTATGAAAAAAGATAAAGATATTTTTGATAGAATTATGGAGTGGAAGATCCTAAGTATCTTTAACCCATTTTATAAGAAATATAAAGAAGTATTATTGTATTTATTTTTTGGTGGTTTAACTACATTCATTAGTATTGGTTCTTATGCATTCTTTGATATCAGTATGCATATGGATCCAATGATTGCGAATATCTTCTCTTGGATACTTGCAGTATTATTTGCGTATGTGACAAATCGTATCTGGGTATTTGATAGTAATGCGGAAGGTATGAAGGGGATTATTCAGGAAATGGTTTCTTTCTTTGGAGGACGTGTTGCCACTCTATTAATGGAAGAAGTTATTTTATATGTGGGTATTAATTTGTTAAGTATGAATAGTATTGGTGTGAAGGTTGCAGCACAGATTCTTGTGCTTGTTGGGAACTATTTAATTAGTAAATTGTTTGTATTTAAGGGTTAATAATACATAATTTCACAGAAATTACACATAGATAGCGCTGTAATAAGGTATAATAACGGCAATGAAGTGAATTATAGACTATTTTGTGGTATAGTAATTTATGTATGAACTAAAAAATAAGGATGTGAAAAAAGATGTATAAAAGGAAATTAAGAGGATGGACGAAGCATTTAGATTTCTTAATTGCGGACCTTATCTGTCTACAATTAGCTATATTTCTAGCTTACTACATGCGTCATGGAATACTTGATATATATACAAGATCATTGTATGTCAATATTGCGATAGTCATGACACTATTAGATATGTTAATTATTATATTCTTTAATATTTTAAAGAATATTTTGAAGCGTAATAATATTACAGAAATGATTAAAGTAATAGAGAAATCATTATTATTAATGGTTGTTTCTACTGCTTATATTTTCTATGCGCAAAAAGATGATGTATCACGTTTAACTTTAGGTTTTACATGTGTATTCGATGCAATATTTACTTATATTGTACATTGTGTTATGAAACCAATTGTAAGACGTAGAAGAAAGAATAATAAAAAGTCTCTTATCGTGATTACAGAGTCTGATTTTATTGATTCTATTACAGAGAATAAGAAAACATTTGGTTTGGATGAATACCAGAGTGTTGGTTTTGCGGTTCTAGATAAGAATATGGAAGGTCAGAAATCAAATGGCTGGTCTATTGTGGCGTCTCAGGATACTGTTATAGATTATGTATTAAGACAGTGGATGGATGAAGCGTTAGTAATTCTTCCTAGGGAAGATGTTTTCTCTACTTCTTTAGTTAAAGATTTAGCTGAAATGGGACTCGCTGTTCATGTAGAAATCAGTGAATATAACTCATTAAAAGGATATCGCAAACAGTTTGAAAGAATGGGTGAAAACCAGGTATTAACTGTCAGCATGAACTCTATTAATGAATATGACTGGATTGCCAAGAGAATCCTAGATATTCTTGGTGGTTTAGTAGGATGTTTCATTACTCTTATTTTGACTATCTTCTTAGGCCCAGCTATCTTTATTGCCTCTCCAGGACCAATCTTCTTTAAACAGAAGAGAGTTGGTAGAAATGGTAAAGTGTTCAATATGTATAAGTTTAGAAGTATGTATATGGACGCTGAAGAGCGTAAGAAAGAGCTTATGGCTCAAAATAGAGTTAAAGATGGTATGATGTTCAAACTTGAATATGATCCTCGTATTATTGGTTGTAAAAAGAAAGCCGATGGTACTATTAAGAAGGGTGTTGGTAATTTCATTAGAGACTGGTCTTTAGATGAATTCCCACAGTTCTTTAATGTATTAAAGGGTGATATGAGTTTAGTAGGTACTAGACCCCCTACTCTTGATGAATGGAATAAGTATGAATTACGTCATAGAGCACGTCTTGCATTTAAGCCAGGTATTACAGGTTTATGGCAGGTAAGTGGTAGAAGTAATATCACTGACTTTGAAGAAATCGCAAGATTAGATAAAGAATATATCAAGAACTGGAGATTCAGTCATGATATTCAGATTCTATTGAAGACAGTACAGGTTGTTTTCAAAAAAGAAGGATCAATGTAAAGGAGTTATGAATATGCCATCAGTAAAGATTATTATTGCGACACATAAGAAGTATCGTATGCCTGATGATGAGATGTATATTCCTGTACAGGTTGGTGCAGAAGGTAAGGATGATCTTGGATATACACGTGATAATACAGGTGATAATATTTCTAATTTAAATTCACAGTATTGTGAATTAACAGGATTATATTGGGCTTGGAAGAACCTAGATGCAGATTATGTAGGTTTAGCCCATTATCGTAGACATTTTAGAGTAAAGAACAAGACAAAGGATCCTTTTGATTGTGTACTTACTTCTAAAGAAGCAGAAGAACTATTAAAGGATAATGATATCTTAGTGACTAAGAGACGTAATTATTATATTGAAACAATTTATGATCATTATGTTCATACACTTTATCCTGAACCATTAGATGAAACAAGAAAGATTATTGAAGAGAAGTGTCCAGAATATTTACCTGCTTTTGATAAGCATATGAAGGGTAAAACAATGCATGCTTTTAATATGTTTGTGATGAAGAAAGAATATTTTGATGCTTATTGTGAATGGTTATTTTATATTCTATTTGAACTCACTAAAAGATTTGAAGGTACTGAATATAATAGCTTCCATGCACGTTATCCAGGTAGAATTAGTGAAGTACTATTAGATGTCTGGATGAATGAGAATGGTTATGCCTACAAAGAAGTTCCATTTGTATATATGGAAAAGATCAACATGTTTAAAAAGGGAATGGGATTCTTAAAGGCTAAGTTCTTACATAAGAAGTATGGGGAGAGTTTTTAATGAAGTTATTTAAGAAAATAGTAACACTTGTACTTGCAATGAGTTTGATGACAGGCTGTTCTTTGACTAATAATGCGGATTCACAAAAAGTATTTAATTTTGCGGATTCTGGTTATGTGACATCTTTAGATGCATCAAAAGCGATTGATGAAACATCCACAAATGTGATTCAGGCATTTGGTGATGGTTTATATGCCTATAATGTGAAGAGTAAGCTTAAGCCAGCTATTGCGAAAAGTAAAAAAGTGAGTGAGGATGGCAAAACATATACTTTTGAAATCAGAAAGAACGTGAAGTGGTCTAATGGAGATCCAGTGACTGCAGAAGACTTTGTTTATGCATGGAAGAGAGCCTTATCTATGCGTTCTGAAGCATCTAAGCTATTGACATCTTATGGTGCAGCTATTGCAGGTGCTGATGATATTTATAAAGGTTTAAAACCTGTAGATACTTTAGGTGTTTATGTAAAGAATAAGAAATTGGTTGTACATCTTCAATATAAGACAACACGTTTTATGGATTTAGTGACTCAGCCAGTCTTCTTCCCATTAAATCAGAAGTTTGTGGAAGAACAGGGAGACAAGTATGCGACTTCTCCTAAGACATTATTATCATGTGGTACATATAAAGTATCTTCTATTTCTAAAGATAAGATTGTATTAAAGAAGAATAAGACATGTTATTTCGCAAAGAAGTCAAATATTGATCAAGTTAATATGCTTTTTGGAATCAGTAATGATGAAAAAATCAAATTATTTGATGAAGGTAAGATTGATTTTGCATCAGTAACTGGTGAAAAAGCGAAGAAGTATGATGAAAAAGATTCAAGTACTGCAGATAATGACAGTGTAATGTGGGATTTGGTGCCTAATTTCAAGGATCAGTATTTATCAGACTTAAGAGTACGTGAAGCAATGTCTTCATTACTTAGAAGAAATAAATACGATAAAAATGTATTGAATGACGGAACTCAGAAGGCTGAAGGTTTACTTCCTATGGGAATCTGTTTCAACTCACAGAAGCAGTTTATGAGAGATGCTTGTAAATATAAATTGAAGTATAAGAAGAAAGATGCAAAGAAGTCCTTAAAGAAGCTTCTTAAAGAATATAAGTTAAAGAAATTTACATTTACTTTAACTTATACTAAAGATTATCCACAGGCTAAGCTTATTGCGAGAGAAATAAAAAAAGACCTTGAATCAACTAAACAATTCAAGGTGTACTTAAAAGAAGTCAACACAGTGGATTATGAACAGGCAGAATTATCTTTATTACGTATTAAAGGTACATGTAATGATGCCTATGATTATTTAGCCCCTCTTGCAGTCAATAACCAGGGTATTAATCATTATGCAAGTAATGAATTTAATAACTTCTTTACAACTGCAACCAACGCACAAAGTCAGGATGAACGTTATTATGCATTCCTAAATGCAGAAAGAGTCGCAATGCGTGATTATGCATTCATTCCTGTTATTCATCAGGGACAGAGATACGTAATTAATGTGAGTGTCACTGGTCTTATTTGTAACTTTAGTGGCGCACCATATAGCTTTAGATATATGAGTATGCATTAATTGAGGGGGTATTCAATGATCAATAAAGTAAAGACATTTATACAAAAGTTAACGACAACACAAATGGGTTTAGTCGTATTAGCTATTTATTATTTTACATTATTTTTAGATATCACTACTTTAAGCTATAGTTTTTCTAAGGCAGCCACTTTATGTAAGCTGTTGAGATATGTTTGTTATGTGTATTTCTTGTTTGTAATATACAAAAAATTAAGAACTTTAGACTTAAAGAGTTATATAAACAAAATTAAAAATTTTGATAAGAAACAGTATTTTGTGGCAGGTGTTGTAATACTCGCATTATTCAGTATTGTAATGAACTTATTACTTACTAAAAACAAAGCTTGGGTTTTCTTATTATTTACACTTATTTATGCAAGCTGTTTTGATTTTGAAGACGTATTAAATACAATCTTCTCTGCACAGTTTATTTCATTAATTCTTATTACGACATTAAGTTCATTTGGACTTATGCATGATTATGTTAATATGAGAGCTGATGGGACAATGAGACATTCTTTAGGATTTGGTTATCCTACTTATTTATCTCAGTTTCTTTTATTTATGATTCTCTATTATTCATATAAGAAGAATTTTAAGATTAGTCCTGAAAAGCTAGGCTTATATCAGCTTCTTATTGTATTTTCTTATTTCTTAACTGATTCCAGAACAGAAATGTTGATATCAGAATGTATTCTTATTGGTATCTTTATGAATTCTGTAGGTATTCTTGATAAATTTAAGAATGTAGTAGAATTCTTTAAAAAAGCCTATGCGACATGCTTTCCATTATTCCCAATTGGAAGCTATATTCTTGTGATGTTATATGGATTCATCTTCAATACAATGAATGTGAATAGTATTATCTTTAAGATTGCACAGAAATTCAATCATATATTCTCAAATAGACTTTATCAGACATTCTATGATTTTAAACGCTATGGTTTAAGTTTATTTGGTTCAAATATTGATTTAGTAGGTTATTTCCTTACTAAAGAGAATGAAGGTACTATTATTAGAAGTAACTTCATCGATAATGAGTATATGAGAATCTTATTTGAAAATGGATGGATTTTCTTTATCGCATTCTTTGCGATTATTTCAATAGTGATCTGGCATCTTTATAAAACTAAGAAAGATGGGTTACTATTTGTTTCATTTGTGATTACAACATCTAGTTTAATAAATCCTAGATTATTTACTATCACAGTTTCAGTTATCAGTTTTATGATTATACCAGTACTACATGATTTACTATTTAACCAAGGAGGACACTTAGATGAGTAAATATGATTATCTAGTAGTAGGATCAGGTCTTTATGGCGCAATCTTTGCGCATGAAGCCAACAAGAGAGGAAAGAAGGTTCTTGTCATTGACAAGAGACCTAATATTGCCGGAAACATCTATACAGAAGAAGTAGAAGGCATCAATGTGCATAAGTATGGTGCACATATCTTCCATACAAATAATAAGGAAGTATGGCAGTATATTACTCAGTTTGCAGAATTTAACAGATTCACTAACTCACCCGTTGCGAATTATAAGGGAGAACTTTATTCTCTTCCATTCAACATGTATACATTCAACAAGATGTGGGGAGTAGTGACTCCAGAAGAAGCAGCTGCCAAGATTGAAGAACAGAGACAGGAAATCAAGGGAGAACCAAAGAATCTTGAAGAACAGGCTATTTCATTAGTTGGTAGAGATATCTATGAAAAGCTCATTAAAGGCTATACAGAAAAACAATGGGGAAGACCATGTAATGAACTTCCATCATTTATCATCAAGAGATTACCAGTAAGACTTACTTTTGATAATAACTACTTCAATGCGTTATATCAGGGTATTCCAATGGGTGGATATACAAAGATGGTAGAAAACATGCTTGAAGGTATTGAAGTAAGACTTAATACAGATTATCTAGAAAACAAGGAAGAACTAGATAGCTTAGCAGATAAGGTTGTTTATACAGGACCTATCGATGCATACTTCAACTATAAGCTAGGAACACTAGAATACAGATCAGTCAGATTTGAAACAGAAGTATTAGATAAGCCAAATTTCCAGGGAAATGCGGCAGTAAACTATACAGATGCCGAAACACCTTGGACAAGAATCATTGAACATAAGTGGTTTGAATTCGGTACACAGCCAAAGACTGTTATCAGTAGAGAATACAGCTCTGAATGGAAGCTAGGAGATGAGCCATACTATCCAGTCAATGATGAAAAGAATGGTGCCTTATATGCAGAATATAAGAAACTAGGCGAAGCAGAAACTAAAGTCATCTTTGGTGGAAGACTTGGAGAATATAAGTATTATGATATGGATGCAGTTATCGCAGCTGCATTAGACAGAGTTAAAAAGGAATTTAATTAATCATTAAGGCAAAGATTTTAGATCTTTGCCTTAATACAAATGGAGGCTTATTATGAAGAGTGTATTGATTATTGGAATGACACCTAATCCTGGTGGCATAGAAAGCTTTTTAATGACATACTTTAGAAAATTAAAAGACACCTTTAAAATAGATTTCCTTACTACATTTGAGACATGTGCTTACAGTCAGGAGATTCTAGATAACAATTCTAGAATTTATACAATTAAATCAAGTCAGTTTAAACAAGCTAAAGAATTTAAACAGGAATTGACTTATTTCTTTCAACATCATCATTATGATATCATCTGGTTTAATGCCTGTGATTTAGGTAATTTTGGTTTATTGAAATATGCACAGTTATGTTCTCCTGAAAAAGTGATTGTACATGCACACAATAATGATTTCATGATGAAAGGTAAGAAAGCACTCTTCTATAAGTTTATGCATTATAAGAATAAAAAGAAAGTAAAACAGTATGCCACTGATTACTGGGCTTGCTCAGAACTTGCGGGAGAATTTTTCTTTGAAGATGATGTAAGACAAAGTTCTCGTTATCATGTCATTAATAATGCGATAGATACAGATCGTTTTAAATATGATAGAGAGATCAGAGCAGCTTATCGTAAAGATCTCCACGCTGAAGATAAGATTGTCGTAATGAATACTGCAAGATTCACTTATCAAAAGAACCAGTTATTCCTGATTGATATCTTTGAGGAATTAAAGAACAGGGATGATCGTTTTGAACTCGTATTAGTAGGTGATGGTGAATTAAGAGGTGAACTTGAACAGAAGATTTCTGACTTAAATCTTACTGATAGTGTACAGCTATTAGGTTTACGTAGTGATATCCCAGAATTACTATCAGCGGCTGATATATTCCTTTTCCCTTCTCGCTTTGAAGGATTTGGTATATCATTATTAGAAGCTCAGGCTTCTGGACTGTTATCCTTTACTTCCAAGACAGTTGTCCCAGAAAGTGTAGGGATTACAGATTTACTTACATATATTTCATTAGATGAATCTCCTGTAGAATGGGCAGATATGATTTATAGTCAATTCACTTCAAGAGACATTGATAGAAATAAATATACGGATATCATCAAAGAAAAAGGATTTGATATCGATACAGAAGCTAAGAGATTAAAATCCTACTTAGATGATTAAAGAAAGGAAAACAGTTATGAAAAAATATTATTTACAGGTCACAATTGATTCTAATCTTGATGCCAGTACTAAAGCTGTTCAGGATTGTAATAAGATTCTTCATCAGAATGGTTATGAACCATTTGAAATTAATCTTTATAAATCAGGAAACAAGTATATCAAGAAGGTACATAACTTCTTAGCCTTCAATCATTTAAATAAGATTGATGAAGGTGCTTTACTTGTAGTACCTCATCCTCTTTATGTGAATAAGAAATATATTGATATCTTAGAAAAGGTAAAACAGAAGAAACATGTTAAACTAGCATTCCTTATTCATGACTTAGATTCATTAAGAAAGCTATTCTTAAATGCTCAGGATGATTTTGAATATATGGATCATAAGATGTATGACATCTCTGACTATATTATTGCGCATAACGATTGTATGATTGACTATTTAGTCACACAAGGAGTAAACAGAGAAAAGATTCATAATCTTCATATCTTTGACTATTTATGTGAATCAAATAATACAATCAAGTTTGATCGTTCAGTAAGTATTGCAGGTAACCTAGATGAAAAGAAGAGTAACTATCTTGCAAAGCTAAAGGATATTAAAGCAGTTCATTTTGATTTATATGGTGTACATTTAAATGAAGATATTCTTGCATCTAATATTACTTATCATGGTGCTTTCCCACCTGATGAAATCAATAACCAGTTATATAGTGGTTTTGGTTTAGTATGGGATGGAAGTTCTATTGAAAAATGTGATGGTAATACAGGAGAGTACTTAAAATATAATAACCCTCATAAATTATCTTTATATCTAGTATCTGGTATTCCAGTAGTAATCTGGAAGGAAGCTGCAGAAGCTAAATTTGTAGGAGAACATGGCTTAGGTATCACAGTCAACTCTTTAGATGAACTTGGAGAAAAATTTGCAAGTCTAAGTGAAGAAGAATACTTCGAAATGGTTAAAAATGTCGCAGTTGTTTCTAATAGACTTAAAAATGGATATTACCTAACTCAGGTAATCAAAGAAATTGAAGAGGCTTAAAGCCTCTTTTTCTTCTTTAACTCTTATTATTTTTGATTTATAATTATTGCGGTTTGTAACAAGGAAAGAGAGGTCTTGTATGAAAAAACAGAAATCACTTAAGTTGAATTTCATTATGAATGCATTACTTACAATGTCTTCATTCATATTCCCACTTATTACATTCCCATATGTATCGAGAGTATTAGGACCTACAGGAACAGGTCAGGTTAACTTTGCGACATCATTGATCACTTATTTCTCAATGTTTGCGCAGTTAGGTATTCCGACATATGGTATTAAAGTATGTGCACAGGTAAGAGATGATCATGAAAAACTCACAAGAACAACACAAGAATTATTAATTATAAATCTTGTCATGACTGTAATCTCTTATGTTGCGTTTATTATTGCGTTATTCGCAGTTCCAAAGCTTGCATCTGATAAGATGTTGTATGTGATTACTAGTAGTACTATCCTACTTACTACAATAGGTATGGAATGGCTTTATAAAGCTTTAGAACAGTATACATATATTACTATCCGTTCTATTATCTTCAAGTTTATTGGACTTATCGCAATGTTTATGTTAGTTCGTTCAAAGAACGATTATATCATGTATGCGGGTATTACAGTATTTGCGGCAAGTGCTTCATTTATTCTTAACTTATTAAATGCCCACAAATATATTGGTTTAAAACCAGTTGGACATTATAATTTCAAGAGACATTTCAAGCCAGTCGCTATCTTCTTTGCGATGAGCTGTGCAACTACAATCTATACTAATCTAGATTCAGTTATGTTAGGTTTTATGGCTACTAATGCAGATGTTGGTTACTATGGCGCAGCTGTTAAGATTAAGAATATTTTAGTATCTATCGTTACTTCACTAGGTACTGTATTACTTCCTAGAGCGGCTTATTATATTGAACACCAGCAGATGGATGAATTTAAGAAACTAAGTAGAAAAGCATTAAATTTCGTATTCATTATTGCATCACCAATGATGATCTATTTCATTCTCTTCGCAAAACAAGGTATCTTCTTTTTATCAGGTGATGCCTTTGCACCAGCAGTTGTACCTATGCAGCTCATCATGCCTACCCTACTCCTTATTGGTATTACAAATATCTTGGGTATTCAGATTCTTGTCCCATTAGGATATGAAAAAGCTGTACTTGTATCTGAAATAGTTGGTGCAGTGATTGACTTAGTGGTTAATGCATTATTGATTCCAGTATATCAATCAAGTGGTGCTGCAATTGGTACATTACTTGCAGAATTTGCGGTTATGGTCGTACAGTGTATTGCGTTAAAGAATGAAATCAAAACAGCCTTTAGTGATATTAAATACTTAAAGATTATTCTTGCGATTATTCTTGCATCACTTGCATCTTTCTGGGTGACTGCATTAAATTTACATGTATTTATCACACTCGTTATTTCAGCTATCCTGTTCTTTGGTGTATATGGTCTTGTACTTATCATCATGAAAGAAAAACTTGTGGTTGAAATATTGACACAAATCTTTAGTAAGTTAAAACATAAAAGCGCATAAATCTGCGCTTTTTGACTTATAAAACAATAAAGGGTATACTTTTATTGTAATGACTAATGAATATGAATGATGTAAAATAATTATATTCATATGAAGGAGGAAAACAGAGATATGCCTGATAAACAGAGAATCGGTATTTTAGGAGCTGGTACTTGGGGTATGGCTCTTGCAAGAATGCTGGCTAATTGTGATAAGGAAGTAACAGTGTGGTCTGCCCTTCCACAGGAAGTGGAACAGTTAAGCACAACACATACACATCCAAAACTTCCTGGTGTTGATTTTCCTGAATCTATTCGTTATACAACAGATATAGAAGAAGCATGTACTAATCAGAATATTATTATGTTTGCGGTACCTTCTGTATTTGTAAGAAGCACAGCTGAAAAGGCTAAACCTTACATTAAAGACAATCAGATTATTGTGGATGTTGCGAAAGGTATTGAAGCAGATACATTCATGACTTTAACTGAAGTTATTGAAGATGTACTTGATAATGACACATTACATCTTGTCGCATTATCTGGTCCTACTCATGCAGAAGAAGTGGCAAGAGGATTACCTACTGCCATAGTATCTGCATGTAAGAATCTAGATGCGGCTAAATATGTACAGAAGTTCTTTAGTAGTCCATTTATGCGTGTGTATACAAATAACGATGTAAAAGGAATTGAAATCTGTGGTGCATTAAAGAATATTATTGCGTTAGCTGCTGGTATTTCTGGTGGCTTAGGTTATGGTGATAATGCCCGTGCAGCTTTAATCACAAGAGGTCTTGCAGAAATGGAGAGACTTGGTGGTAGAATTGGCTGTACACCACATACATTTAGTGGTTTAACTGGTATGGGTGACTTGATTGTGACTTGTACAAGTGAATTCAGTAGAAACAACCAGGCAGGTCATTTGATTGGTGAAGGTAAGACACCAGCAGAGGCAGTTAAGGAAGTAGGAATGGTTGTAGAAGGTATTAATGCATTACCTGCAGCTGTTCAGCTTGCAGAAACTTATAAAGTGGATATGCCTATTGTAATGACTGTCAATAAAATCGTTAATGAAGGCTTGAATCCAAAGGATGCAGTAAATGCATTATTACAGAGAGATTTAAAATCAGAAACACCTCTTCCATCTATTAATGATGTATTTGAAGAGTCAGTATTAAGAAAGACGAGGAAAAGTGGAATGAAGAGAGTTATTACTTATGGGACTTTTGACTTATTACATTATGGTCATATTAACCTATTAAGAAGAGCTAAAGAATTAGGTGATTACTTAATCGTTGGTTTATCAACAGATGAATTCAACTGGAATGAAAAACAGAAAAAGTGTTACTTTACTTATGAACAGAGAAAACAGTTACTAGAATCAGTTAGATATGTAGATTTAGTTATTCCTGAATGTGCATGGGATCAGAAACGTAAAGATGTTCATGAATATCATGTTGATACATTTGTCATGGGAGATGACTGGAAAGGTCAGTTTGACTTCTTAGAAGAAGAAGGTGCAGAAGTAGTATACTTACCTAGAACTCCTGAAATCAGTACAACTAGAATCAAAAAAGACTTGAATAAATAGTCATATTTTACTCGTTTATGAAGATGATATGTAATTTTTGTGTAATTATCACCTTAAAGGTTTTCATTTTTTCATTTACGAGTATAATGACGAATGAACCCGAATTATAGGAGGTAGTTATGAAGTTTATTACATCACGTGCCTTGGTCCTAGGTATCCAGGCTGTTGTATCTGCGGTGCTTGCATTCTTCGTAGTTAAGATTGGAATCTTACCTACAAAGTATTTAATGGCAGCATTCGCAGTATTAGTAGTATTATGGCTATTGATGTTCTTATTATCAAAGCCATCAAAGAAGAAAAAAGTTGCAAGACCTTTAATTGGTAAAATAGTGTCTCTTTTATTAAGTATCGCAATGGTATTTGGTACTAGTAAGATTATCAAAGGTGATTCATTCCTTTCATCTCTTACTAATGTAGGTACTGAAACAACTACTTATTCTTTAGTAGTATTAAAAAGCAGTGGTTATAAGAATGTTTCTTCATTAAAAGGAAAAACAATCGATTACTACGCAAACGATAAAAAGAAAGCGATGCAGGTAAAAGACAAATTACAGAAGCAGATTAGCTTCCATGGTAATGGTGAAGAAGATAATGCGAAGCTTGCATCAGACTTATATAGTGGTGATTGTGATGCAATCCTATTAAATGAAAGTTATCGTGAAATGATCAAAGAAACTTATAGTAACTTTGAATCAAAGACTAAAGTATTATGGCAGGAAAAGATTGTAGAAGAAGTAGAAAATACTGCTTCTGATGTTAATGTAACTAAGAAGCCATTCGTATGTTATATTAGTGGTGTTGACTCTCGTGGTGGTGT
This sequence comes from Catenibacterium faecis, assembly GCF_014306455.1. NCBI lineage: Bacteria > Bacillati > Bacillota > Erysipelotrichia > Erysipelotrichales > Coprobacillaceae > Catenibacterium > Catenibacterium faecis. Next base: position 3,119 of record NZ_JACRWG010000008.1, on the reverse strand, counting down.
AAATGAAAACAGCCGTTCAGACGTTAACCTATTAGTGACTATTAATCCAAACAATGGTCAGATGTTAATGACAAGTATTCCTAGAGACTATTATGTAAAACTTGCAAACTGTGGTAAGAAAGATAAATTAACTCATTCTGCTTTATATGGTGGAACAGAAAACAGTATAAAGACTATTGAAGATTTCTTAGATATCAACATTGATTTCTATGCAAGAGTTGATTTCCAGTCAGTTATCCAGTTAGTTGATGCATTAGGTGGTATTGATATTTATTCTGATAAGGCATTTATTCCTTATACAGACCATGGTATTAAGATTCCTAAGGGCAATGTACATATGGATGGACGTATGGCCCTTGCATTCGCAAGAGAACGTTATACATACCAGTCTGGTGACCAGCATAGAACTGAAAACCAGCAGGCAGTATTACAGGCTATTATCAAGAAAGCAGTATCTCCAAAGATCTTAACTAACTATAGTGAAATCTTAGATTCTATCAAAGATACATTTACTACTAATATGCCATCTTCAAGTATCAGAGCTTTAGTTAATAAGCAGTTAGATGACAACATTAAATGGGATTTCCAGAAATCATTCCTTAAGGGTGAAGGTGTGATGCAGACTGGTGGTTACTCAATGCCTAAGACTAGGTTGTGGTACAGTATCCCAGATGAAGACAGTATTGAATTAAATTCTAAATACATCAACGCTATGTGTGATGGTAAGAAGATTGATACTGAAAAGAAAATCTTTGATGTAGAAAAAGCTGAAAAAGAAGCTAAAGAAGCTGAAAAGAAAACAAACTAATTAAGTGACGAGGGTTGTATAGACCCTCGTTTTATTATAGAGATTATGGTATTATTGAAGAGACGAAAGAAGGACATCAATATGAAATATGATTATCTAGTAGTAGGATCAGGTCTTTATGGCGCAATCTTTGCGCATGAAGCCAATAAGAGAGGAAAGAAGGTTCTTGTCATTGATAAGAGACCTAATATTGCCGGAAACATCTATACAGAAGAAGTAGAAGGCATTAATGTACATAAGTATGGTGCACATATCTTCCATACAAATAATAAGGAAGTATGGCAGTATATTACTCAGTTTGCAGAGTTCAATAGATTTACTAACTCACCAGTTGCAAACTATAAGGGAGAACTTTATTCTCTTCCATTCAACATGTATACATTCAACAAGATGTGGGGAGTAGTGACTCCAGAAGAAGCAGCTGCCAAGATTGAAGAACAGAGACAGGAAATCAAGGGAGAACCAAAGAACCTTGAAGAACAGGCTATTTCATTAGTTGGTAGAGATATCTATGAAAAGCTCATTAAAGGCTATACAGAAAAACAATGGGGAAGACCATGTACAGAACTTCCATCATTCATCATCAAGAGATTACCAGTAAGACTTACTTTTGATAATAACTACTTCAATGCGTTATATCAGGGTATTCCAATGGGTGGATATACAAAGATGGTAGAAAACATGCTTGAAGGTATTGAAGTAAGATTGAATACAGATTATCTAGAAAACAAGGAAGAACTAGATAGCTTAGCAGATAAGGTTGTTTATACAGGACCTATCGATGCATACTTCAACTATAAGCTAGGAACACTAGAATACAGATCAGTCAGATTTGAAACAGAAGTATTAGATAAGCCAAATTTCCAGGGAAATGCGGCAGTGAACTATACAGATGCTGAAACACCTTGGACAAGAATCATTGAACATAAATGGTTTGAATTTGGAACACAACCAAAGACTGTTATCAGTAGAGAATACAGCTCTGAATGGAAGCTAGGAGATGAACCATACTATCCAGTCAATGATGAAAAGAATGGTGCCTTATATGCAGAATATAAGAAGCTAGGAGAAGCAGAAACTAAAGTCATCTTTGGTGGAAGACTTGGAGAATATAAGTATTATGATATGGATGCAGTTATTGCAGCTGCTTTAGCTAAAGTAAAAGAGGTATTTGAATAATGAAGAATTTAATATCTATTATTATTCCTGTATATCGTGGAAATCCTGTTTATTTCAATAAGACAATCGAAAGCTGTTTGAATCAGACTTATCAAAATGTAGAAGTGATTATTATTGATAATGGATGTAATGATGTGTTGCAGGATACTTTAAGTGAATTAAATAATAAAGATAATGTAACAGTTGTAAAGAATTCTAAGAGTGGTGTATGTTCTGGTAGAAACTTAGGTGTAAAAACAGCTAAGGGAGACTATATTATGTTCTTAGATGCAGATGACTGGATTGAAAGCAATGCCTGTGAAATACTATTAAATCATGCAGTAGAAGCAGAGGCAGATTGTGTGATCTGTAACTATAGTAGAGACTATAGTGATCATAGTGAAAAGATGCTTCACTATATTAGAGATACAATGTATAAGGACTGGAAGGATTATTTAAAGGATCTATTAAATGTACAGGCAGGTGTAGGATTCTGTTGGGGTAAACTTATTAAGGCTTCTACTATTGAAAATGTATTATTAAATGAAGCATTAAGCTTAGCTGAAGATGCAGAATATTGTGCACGTGCTTCACAGAACTGGAATGTTATTGTAGGTGATGAACATCCTTTAGTTCATTATATATTCAATAATCAATCTGCAGTACGTAAGTTTGATACAGCTTATGCAGATAAATTCCTCTTATCTATGAAAGCAGTAGAAGAAGATTTAAAAGAAGTCATGGCAGAAGATAAGAATATAGAAACATTATTCTATAACTTTGTAAGTTATCATGTATTACTTATTCTAGTAAACTATTGTGCACATCCACAAAATAAAGATCAAGCGATGTCTTCTTTAAATACATTAATGAAGAATGATTTATTTAAACGTGCTATAAAGAACTCTAACTATAATGGTATGTCTATGACACGTAAAGTACCATTATGGTTCTTAAAACATAAGATGAATAGATTCGCATTACTTGTAGGACAAGTAAGACAGAAACAGTTCTCTAAGAGTAAATAAGGAGTAAAGTGTGAAACAAAAATCAATCAAAACGTATAAAAAAAGACAAACTTAAAAACAAGTTTGAATAATTTAGAAAAAATAGAATAGTTGAATTTTATGGTTTAGTTAATTTAGAAACGTCA
>NZ_JACRWG010000007.1:0-57529 GCF_014306455.1 Catenibacterium faecis | reverse complement strand
GCGTACCCCAAGCAAAAGGCAGAGTCGAAAGACTCAACCAGACGCTCCAGTCACGATTACCAGTCGAACTAAGGCACGCTCATATCACCAATATAGAGGACGCAAATGTATTTTTAAACCACTACATAAAAAAATACAATAATCAGTTCGCTCTACATCTTAATAGTACCAAATCGGTATATGAGAAGCAACCATCTATGGAGAAAATCAATCGTACTCTTGCAGTACTTTCAACTAGAACCATTGATAGTGGCCACTGCATTAGATTCCAAAGTAAATTCTATTTTCCTGTGACCGAAAATGGAGACAGAAGATTTTTTGCAGGAAAGACTAACTGCATGGTCATAGAGACATTTGATGGACAGCTTCTGGCAAATATCGCTGATAATCTTTATCTGATGGAAGAAGTAGCTGAACATGAACTAGTATCAAAGGAATTTGATACTCCTCAGGAGGCACCTAAGAAAGAAAAGAAAAAGTATATTCCTCCAATGGATCATCCATGGAAAAAAGCCAGTTTTGCGAATTATGCTGCAAAACAAAAGCACCGCTGTGGTGCTAATGTTTGATTATTTTTGAGACATTATCAATTTCGGTTGACAAAAAAATCGGTACAATTGCATGAAATAATTATATATTTCATAATTTTTAAGTTTTTTACTTTTAAAGCGCTTTTTTATACTATTGGTGCACAAAAAAAGAATATGTTGTAAGCCTTTTCAACATATTCCTGTATTTCTGTTACTTATTTTTCTTTAATGTAGAAAGGATAAAGCAGCCTACTACTGCACCAATAATGATTGATACTAAATACATTGGCCAGTTGCTTACTGTTGCAATAACGAATACACCACCATGAGGTGCTCTTAATTGACAATTGAAAGCAACTGATAAACCACCAGCAATAGCTGAACCAATAACACATGATGGAATAACATGGATTGGATCATTAGCTGCAAAAGGAATAGCCCCTTCAGAGATAAATGATAATCCCATGATATAGTTGACTAATCCCGCATTTCTTTCTTCTTCAGTCCATTTATCTTTGAAGAATGTAGTAGATAGTGCAATAGCAAGAGGAGGTACCATACCACCAGCCATAACAGCTGCCATTAAGATGTAGTTACCACTTGCAAGTAATCCTGTAGCTGTGACATAAGCAGCCTTATTGAATGGACCACCCATATCGATAGACATCATACCACCTGCAACAACACCAAGAATAATACCATAGTTACCTAAACCACTTAGGAAGTTTGTTAATGCCTGGTTGATGATAGACATTAATGGGTTGATGGCACTAGCGAATACTGCCATGCAGAATACACCAAGTAATGGGTATAAAAGGATAGGTTTAACACCATCTAATGATTTTGGTAAGCCTTTGAATACCTTCTTTAGTAATAGAACGATATAACCAGCAACAAAACCATATAATAATGCACCTAAGAAACCAGGTGTTGCAGCTACTTTAGCCGCACTAGGATCTAAGAATGTCGCACCAGATTTAGCAAGTAAACCACCTGCAAAACCTACAGCTAAACCAGGACGGTCCGCAATAGACATGGCGATAAATCCAGAAAGGATTGGTAACATCATACCAAATGATACGTTACCCATGTTATTAAACCAAGCTGCTAGAGGAGTAGAAGAGCCAAACTTAGCTCCTGCACTCTTATCATCTACTAAGAATGAGATGGCAATCATGATACCACCAGCAACAACGAATGGTAACATATGACTTACACCATTCATTAAGTGCTTATAGAAGCTTCTACCAGCACTTTCATTTGATACAGCTTCTTTTGCATCAGCACTTGCATGATAGATAGGTGCTTCACCATTTTTAATCTTATTAATTAATTCTTCAGGATGACGGATTCCTTCAGTGACTGGAACGATTAATACTGGCTTACCATCAAAACGAGCCATTTCTACGTTCTTATCTGCTGCAACGATAATACCATCACATGCTTTAATTTCATCTGCAGTTAAGGCATTTCCAATACCTTCAGAACCGTTTGTTTCTGCCTTTAATGGATAACCAAGCTTTTCACCTGCTTTAGTTAAGTTTTCTGCAGCCATGAAAGTATGCGCAATACCTGTAGGGCAGGCAGTAACAGCTAATACTTTATATCCAGTAGTGACTGGAGCTTCTGCTTCTTTTGCTTCTTCAGCATCTTTTTCTGCTTCCTTCTTATCGATCATGCTTAAGAATTCTTCTGGTGTCTTCGCATTTAATAAATCTTTACGGAAACCTTCATCCATTAATAATGCGGATAACTTAGCTAATGCCTGTAAATGAGTGCTTCCTCCATCAGCTGGAGCTGCAATCATAAAGAATAAGTGAGCAGGCTGACCATCTAATGATTCATAATCAACACCATCAGGCACAGTCATAGCTGCTAACCCTGGTGCTTTAACTGCTGCAACCTGAGCATGAGGAATCGCAATTCCTTCACCAATACCAGTAGAAGTCAATGCTTCACGGGCTAAAATACCTTCTTTGTATGCATCCTTGTCTGAGATCTTACCAGTTGCACACATTAAATCAATAAGCTTGTTGATTGCTTCATCTTTTGAACTCACTGAGACATTGAGTTCAATGCCCTTTAAGTCCAATAACTCAGTAATTTTCATATTGTTTATTCTCCCTTTAATTGTGCGAGACATTCATCAATGAAGTCTCTTTTCGCAAGTGAATATGAGAATGCTGTTGCTCCACCACATGCAGTACCAAGTGCTAAAGCTTCATCATAATCTCCATTATTTAAATAACCAGCTACAAAACCAGCTACCATAGAATCACCAGCACCTACGGAGTTCTTTACTGTACCCTTACATACACCTAAACGATGTGTATTGCCATTTTCATCTACTAATAAAGAACCATCACCAGCTAGTGAAATCAATACATTACGAGCACCCATTTCCTGTAGCTTATTTGCATACTTCACTAGATCCTCTTCAGTTTCTAACTTAACATTAAAGATTTCTTCAATTTCATGATTATTAGGCTTAATCAAGAATGGATGATAAGCTAATACATTAACTAATAGCTGTCCAGTTGCATCTACTACAAACAAGATACCCTTGTCCTGTAATCTTTCTAGAATTTCTTCATAGATTCTAGGACTGATGCATTTAGGAATAGAACCAGAAAGTACTAAGACATCACCTTCTTTTAATGTATCAAGTTTTTTAAATAACTTTTCTACATCTTCATCAGTGATTTGAGGTCCCATACCATTGATTTCTGTTTCTTCATCACTACGCATCTTTACATTAATACGTGACATACCTTTTTCTACCTTGATGAAATCAGTCTTGATATCATACTCACTCTTAGCACGACGTACAATTTCATCACCAGTAAAACCAGCTACAAAACCTAAAGCTTCAGATTCATAACCTAACTCTTTAAGAATTGCGGAAACATTAATGCCCTTACCTCCACAGAAGATATGTTCTTCACATACTCTGTTGACTAATCCCTGTTGGAAATGATCAACTGTAATGACATAATCTAATGCAGGATTAAAAGTAATTGTGTAAATCATTTACATAGTCTCCTTTTCTTATAAAAATCTTTTTATTACAGCGTTATTATATGATGTAAAGGTTTTCTTTGTCAATAGATTTCATGTAAATAATTTACTTTGTATAATGCTAAAAAAGTATGATAATTAGATGTAAAAACATCTTTATCATACTTTTTCTGTTATCGGTCACTATACTAATATATTATCTCTTATCTACCGCAAACATCTCTTCACACTGGATCATAGACTTATGTGCATTCTCTACCATCACTGTTAAGAATAAGAATATAACCTCTATAACAGTCATTGCAGAAACTCTAGAAAAACAGAACTCATCAAGAAAAAGTTTTTCTCTTGTTGCAGTCGTAATATGATATTGTACTTCTTCTCCGATGGCAGAAAGAGCACTATTAGTAATACCTAAAGTCATAGCCCCATTCTTATTGGCTATCTTAACTGCTTCTAATACTTTATCTGATTCACCAGAGTTACTAATTGCAATAAGTACATCTCCTTTACCTAAAGTAAAAGAATAAGATAACTGTGTTTCCCATATAGTACCTGCAGTTGTAGGAATACCTAATTCATTGAACTTAAAAGCTGCATCAATAGCCACAGGAATCGTATTTCCTACCGCTACTACCTGTACCCTAGAAGCATCTCTAATACCCTCTAAAATCGCTTTAAATTCGTCTGTATTGATCTGATTTACTGTCTGTTTGAGTTCAGTAATCTTATTCGCAAGAATATTCTGTAATGATTGTGGTATATCCTCTACTGATATTTCATTAGATACTTCACCACTCTTATGTGTATCCACTAATTCCTGTGCTAAAGAAATCTTTAACTGGGCAAAACCTTTTAAACCTACCTTACGACAAAATCTAGATACAGATGCAATAGATACATCACTTGTTTCTGCAAGTTCAGATACAGTCATATCTACGACTTCTTTTGGGTTATTTAATATATACTTCGCAATCTTCTTTTCAGCATCAAATAACTGATCATATAGCACAGTAATATTATCTAATACACTTTCCATTTCTTATTCTCCTTCTACAATGAAATTCCTTACATCGTCAAGTTAACACAAAAAAATTCTTTACACAAACAAATAGAAAAAATGAGAGAAACATTAATATATACCACTCATTTAAGATGCATCATCATAACAATAATTTGTATCAGTTATCTTTTTTAAAATTTATCATATCAGTATTGTGATCAGATTGCTTCTTGTCATCATTGATAAGAATGCAAAAAAATAACTACCTCAGTCTCTGGCAAAGTTTGAGGTAATTATTTTCTCAACTTAAATCCAAGGACAACCGCTTACTGGCTGTTCCTCTTTTCATATTCATTATAGTTTACGTTCAAAACAAAGTCAATTTATACATTTGTTCGGGACTAATCATAGAATTTGTAGCATTTGATTCATACCAATATTAGTATATATTACGGAATTGTAATAATTAACAACTTATTCCAAGCTATAGATTTTCATGGTATAATTCAGACATGGAACAGCCGTATACGGTAGGTGGTTATCCTTGGTCGTCATGACGAAGGGACGCATTCCTTCGCATTTCTCTTTTAATAGTTGAAAACGGAGGTGATGCCTAATGACTACATACGAAATAATCATGATTATGTCATCTTTTCTGACATTGATCATATCATTATTAAGTATCGTTATTAGATTGCTTCTTGTCATCATTGATAAGAACGCGAAAAAATAACTACCTCGTCTCGGGAAAGTTGAGGTAGTTATTTTCTACTCTTAAATCCAAGGACAACCGCTTACTGGCTGTTCCTCTTTTCGTCTTCATTATAGTTTAGAATCAAAGTAAAGTCAATATATACATCTTTTTAGGATTAATCTAAGAATTTTTCATATCAAAATCATACCAATATATTAATGTTTATTTCAGAACTGTAATAATTAACAACTTATTCCTACCGATAGATTTCTATGATATAATTCAGACATGGAACAGCCGTATACGGTAGGTGGTTATCCTTGGTCGTCATGACGAAGGGACGCAATCCTTCGCAAGCTTCTATTATAAGCGAACGGAGGTGATGCCTAATGACTACATACGAAATAATCATGATTATGTTATCTTTTTTGACATTGATCATATCATTATTCAGTATTGTGATCAGATTGCTTCTTGTCATCATTGATAAGAACGCAAAAAAATAACTACCTCGTCTCGGGAAAGTTGAGATAGTTATTTTCTCCACTTAAATCCAAGGACAACCGCTTACTGACTGTTCCTCTTTTCATATTCATTATAGTTTACGTTTAAAACAAAGTCAATACATACATCTTTTTAGGATTGATCTGAGAATTTCTCATATCAAAATCATACCAATATATTAACATATATTATAAAACTGTAATAATTAACAACTTATTCCTACCTATAGATTTCTATGATATAATTCAGACATGGAACAGCCGTATACGGTAGGTGGTTATCCTTGGTCGTTATGACGAAGGTACGCAACCCTTCGTAATTCTTCTTTTAAGTTGAAAACGGAGGTGATGCCTAATGACAACGTATGAAATAGTCATGATTGTGTTGACATGTTTAACACTGATCATGTCTTTATTAACACTTGTTGTTAGATTACTTCTTATCATTATTGATAAGAACGTAAAAAAATAACTACCTCGCTCCCTGGTAAAGTTTGAGGTAGTCATTTACTAAAAACAAATCCAAGGACAACCGCTTACTGGCTGTTCCTCTTTTCGTCTCCATTATAGTTTACAATCAAACCAAAGTCAATATATACATCTGTTTGAAGCTTCTGAATGAGAAAAAAGAAAAAGCAGACTTTCGTCTGCTTACTCTACAGTGAATTCTTCACCCTTCAACATTTTCTTAATATACTGCTTATTCTGTTCTACACTATTTTCATCAGGAATAAGGTAATAAAGTCTTGTATCAGGCATATAATATCCACCCTTCATCATAAGACCATTACCTGCTACCATAGAAGACTGGAATGACCATGATGCATTAGTATTTAACTGATCATTCGCAATTCTAGCCATTTCATTCATCGGCATATCAGTCACAAATGTACCTTCAATAGATTTTAAGATATCAGTATAATGAGTAATGATTGCAGGAGATGCCATCTTTCTAATAATAGCCTGTAATACTGCCTGCTGGTTCTGTGCTCTATGACGATCACCAGTAGTATAGGCATGTCTTTCTCTAGAGAAGGCTAAAGCCATCTGACCATTCATATGGTTCCATCCTTCTTTAATAGGCTGTCCATTCCATACAGATAAGTCTTTATCTGAATAAACATCAACACCACCTAAAGCATCTACTACTTCTACTAATGATTCAAAGTTAACTCTTGCATAATAGCTAATATCTACATCTAAGAAGTTTTCTACTGTCTTAACTGTATTTTGAGTCCCTGTTAAACCAGAATGTGTGAGTTTATCTTTCTGAGAAGCATCTGCTAAAGTCACATAAGCATCTCTAGGAATACTAGTCAATAATACTTTATGTTCAGGAACATTAATAGTCATTAAGATATTGACATCACTACGTGATACTTCCTGTACACTTCCACGAGAATCAATACCAGAAATATATACACAGAAAGGATCCTTTAATACATCCAATGTCTTTTCTTCTTTAATCTTATTGTATGATTTAAACTTTGTTGTCCAGATCACTCTTGTATCTTTATCAAAGCTCTTTTTATAGTCTGTAACTAGATCTCTAGAACCTTCATTAATAAGTATTGCATCTACCTTTTTATCATATAAGGCATCTACAATTGCTTCTACACCATACAACTCACTCACACCATAGTTAGATACTTTCTTACTTAAACGGTTCAATGCTTCATTTATTTTAGTTCCATTAGGATTATATCCTACTGTCTTCTTTAAGAGATCATCCATCTTTTTATATTTACTATTCTTTCTAACTACGAGTGAATATGTTACATAATCATATTCGCTAGTTACTTTATTGTAGGCTGCTTTACCAGACTGGATAAAGATACATCCTATAATTAAGAATATACTAATAACAATAGAAATAATCTTACCTGCAAGAGGTCTTTTCTGTACCTTTCTAGATACGATAGGTCCTGGTTTTGCGACTAAATAGACAAGTAGTGCAAGTACTGCCAAGAAAGAACCAATCACTATCAAATAACGCATGGGTAAAACTTTTACAAATATGATACTAATCATAAGTATGATGCTTAATACTATCTGAACACCGATAATAAAACGATGATCAGTCATGAAACCCAACTTCTTCTTCATCTTTTATATCTCCCATTCCCAAAACAGCACGAAAGTATACATATTTTACAAAAAATGTATAAAAACGTGGTTGACAAAACCTAGTATAGCACATCACCTTATTATATGTAACAATTTCACCAAGTAAATTTGTTATTTGTAACATTTTTACACTCCTTGTAACATATTTATATGTTATATTTATTACCACAGCTAAAAAAGAAGAACCTCCAACGAGGTTCTTCCTAAAAATTAAGCTTCTTTCTTCTTTAATAATACATAACCTAATAATGAGATCATTGAGAAGAATGCGAATACTCCTACCATAGTAGTATCACCAGTTGCTGGTTTAGTACTTGGTTTTACTTCTGGTTTAGTTGTTTCTTCTGGTTTAGAAGGAGTAGTAGGTTTTTCTTCAGGAATACTTGGTGTAATTACTGGTAACTTTTCTAATGCTTCCATCGCTTTTCTTAAGTCTCCAGTTAATGCATCTACTTCTTCCTGAGTTAATTCATTCTTATTTTCTAATGCTTTTTCAGTTGCTTCAATGACATCTAATAAGTTCTTATAGCTCTTTTCTGTATATAACTTACTATCAGTCTTTTTAGCCTGTTCAAGTAATAGTTCAAGTTCAGCTGTATTACCACGAGTCACAAGCTTCTTAGAAGCTTCTTCTAACTTATTAGTTAAAGCTTCAATTTCAGCACTTGTGTGTTCAGCTTTTAATTCTTCTTTGATTTCATCTAATACAAGTACAAAGTCTTTCCAGCTAGATGCTGTATAGTCTTCTTCTTTATAAGAAGCCATTCTATTTTCTAATGCTTTTATTTCTGTATCAGTTGCTTTAAGAACTAAGTTCTTTCTTGCATCCTGTAATGCCTTATAAGCATCTTCTACTTCAGTAACAGTTGCATCTTCATTTAAGATTTTTTCTGCATTCTCTAATGCTTCATTAAATGGATTTACTGTAGAAGTTAAGTAAATAGAAGTATCTAAATTCTTTAAGTTATTAGAATCAATGTAGTTTCTAAGTTCCTGTTTACTCATAGATGCTTTAGTGACAAGTCCTGCTTTAGCCTGACGCAATGATTCAATCATTGTATTGACTTCATCAACAGTCGCATCTTTATTAGTCACTAGTTTCTTTGCTTCTACTAATACTTTTTCTAATGCGTTGTAGCTTTCTTCTGTATAGTCATCTTTAGAAAGTTTTTCAATATCTTTAATTTCTTGATCGAGAGCTTTTAAATCACCACGTACTACTAATGCATCATAAGAGGCTTTAAGTTCAGCTTTTGCAGCTTCTAAGGCATCCTTTTCACCCATCTGAGTGTTATATACTTCTAATGCTTTAGTTCTTGCTGTACTATATGCTTTATAACTTGTTGCAGTGTACTTATCTTCATCTACATGTAAAGAGTCAATGTAGTTCTTTAAGTCGTTAGCACATTCAATCTTATATTCATCATCAGTTAATGTAATAATTTCAGAAATAGTAGGAATATGGTTTTCTTCCCATTCAAACTTTAACTTATATACATTACCATGAGGGATATAAAATTCATTTAAAGATTTTCTTAAAGTACCTAACTGTACCCATTCTTTATCTTCTTCAGGTACATTTCTAGCTGTTACTTCTTTATCAATGAGTGCATATACCTTTGCATTGCTGATTTCACCCTTCTGGATAATGTTGAATTTCTTCACATTAAGTTTATCAGAAAGAGTATAAGTTAAGTAACCTGCTTTATTTGATCCTGGTTTATAAGCTGTTAAAAGGTCACCATCAATCATATACTGAGGCTTATAACCTTTTGCTTCTGTGACATTAGAATCAAATGTAGGGTCATTGTCTTCTGGTGCATATTCTCCATCATTGATCATGATTTCGTTGAATACAACAGCTCTAGAATTGTTAGATGCTGTAAATAAGATTCTTAAGTAACGTGCTGGTACATGGTTGGCAGTACCTGATACATATACTTTATTTGGATATGTACTAGATGCTTTGTATCCTGCATCAGAATCGATACATTTAACCATTGAATCACCAGTGTTTTCAACACCATCACCGATTGTCACAACATCTGTCCAGTTTTCTAAATCACTAGAAACACTGATAATACCATCTCTAATATAGTTATAGGCACTATCCTGACAATACATTGCAATCTTATCGATATTTCGCATCTGACCTAAGTCATAGATAATATACTGACCCTTTTGTGGAAGGTCACCAAATTCAGTTGTAGAATCAATGTTGCCATCAAATGCAGCCCCATTGTTTCTAGAATCTTCTGCAACACCCCAAGATGGGTTGATAGTCATAGTTGTCTTATATAAGTATGGTGCAGTGACTTCTGTAGAATGTACCACAAACTTATTCATAGTTAACTTCACATCAGAACTCTTCTTATTGATTAAACGTACATAACGTGCATCTGGAAGGTTCTTGTTTAAATCAGTTACTTCTACCCAGTCATGTGCATTCACTGAAGCTTCTAATACAACTTCACCACTATAATCAAGTTCTAACTGTTTTAAATCTTTAACTCTTGATAACTTCACACCTACATACTGTTTAGGTGCCAAAGTCATTTCTTTTGTATACACTAAAGCAGTCTGGTCTAATGTACTCTTAGAATGTAACTTATAGTCTGTATTTGTATAAACAGCCTTGTCATCATATTCATTCACTACATCAGTATGGTTGAATGTCTTTACCTTCCACCAATAACCTGCTGTATTACTTGAAAGATTTAATTCAAGGTTTCTTACACGAATTGCCTTAGCAGTCAAATCCTGGTCTTCTACATTTAAATGAACAGTGGCATCACCTGCATATTCTTTTAATGTCTTCCAAGTTGTACCATCTTCTGTATATTCTAATGCATATCTAGTGATCTTATCAGTACCACTATCCTGTACGAAGTTGATAGTACCTAACTTCTTAGGGTTATTGAATGTAAGAGTCACTGCTGCATCTACTGGAATATAGTCCTTGATTTCTCCTGCTTTATATGGAGATTCAGCAAAATGCGCATATGTTGATTCATTATCATCTAATAAGTTATCTAATGAACCACCCTTTACACCAATCTTAGTCATAGATAATGTACCCTTATCAGTACTTGTAGAAGGAGTAGTTGTTGGGTTAACTAAGATATCTCTTACACCTAACCAAGTGTTACTCTTATCTTCAGTCGCAATCATACGGATACCCTTAACACCTTTTAAGTTAAGGTCTGTTAATTCTACATTGTTAGGTAATTCATAGATTGTTTCATTTACATCAGTCCAGTTCTTACCATCAGTAGTATACTGTACTTTCGCTTTTAAGAATGTATCTCTAGGGTTAGAGTTCGCACCCATTCTAAAGATGACATGGTTTACATCAATTGCCTTAGAATACTTAATACCTACATAAGTACCTGCAGAAATAGTATTAGGGCTCTTGTAAACTAATTCTGTAGAAGCATTACCATCAAAGATGTTATCTTCTTTACCATCTGGAGTATCTTCACGATTAGTGATATATTTCGCAATCTGTTTATCTGGATTAACGATTGTAGATACAACTTCAGATAAATAAGAATCTAATGATTTAATAAATGGAACGATATGCTGTACACCTACTTCAGCATATTCTAAATGATCTACATAGTGGAAGCCATAAGACTTGCTCTTTTCAAAAGCAGCCTGTGCATTGGCATAATAGTCCCAGATAGCTGCATTATCTTCTTCATTCTGTGCAGCTTTAATACCTTTAATATAGTTTAAAGCAGCATTTGTTGTATCATCCCAGCAGTTTAACCAGTAAACAATCTGAGACTTGATTCTTTCATTACCGCTTGCGCGATAAGTTTGAGACGCATTCTGTAATACTGTGAATTCGTTGATGATGTCATCAAATTCTTCATCAGTGATCTTTTCACCTTTAGATAATTTAGTCTTAAATGCATTGAGTTTTTCTTTTAATTCAACAGATTCCTCTAAACGAGTCACTCTGCTATCCATGTTCTGGTTGATCATATGTTTAGATAATTCTCTTAAAGCAGTTGATGCTTCAGTTTCTTCATAACCATTATGATCCACATATTTGAATGAAGCATTATAGCACTTATTTGCTTCTTCTTCAGTTTTCCAGATATTCCATGAATAACATGCATTACCAAATATTGCAACTTTGCTTGGTTCTGACTGCTGCATTGGGTTTAATACAATACCCTGTATCTTAGAAGGATCAACACCTGGATGAAGGAATGTTGTATAGCCACCCATGATTAAGTGCTTCTTAGAGTTATCAGTACATGGCCAGTTGATCCACATATAAGGACCACGACCTGCAGTATTAGTGAATGAAGAAGTAAAGTTATTAGTTACTTCACCCCATACACGTCCACCAGTCATAATGATCTGTACGTTTTCAGGGAAGTCACGGTAGTAAGACTGACCCCATCCCATATATTCCTGAACACAGAATGGTAATGTAAGCTTTAAGCCAGGGTAAGAAGGCTGTAATTCTTTAAGCCAGTTAGACATATCTGTCAACATTCTTGTATAATTAGCACCACCTACATTAGGAGCATCGTCTGCAAGAATCGCAATCTGACGAACACCAGCATCAATAACCTGTTTAAACTTAGCCTGCATAACCTTTAAGTCAGCCTGATAGTTTGCTTCAGAGTTATAACGGATTGGGTGATTCATATAAGGATGTAAGGCAAATACGAAGCGGCATTTAGATTTGTTTCCAGCCTCTGCAAGTGGTTTGATCTTTGTATTGATTTCTTCTTCTGTATAAAGGTCACGCCACTTAGCGTTATGCTTTGGATCATCTTTAGGAGCATAGAAATAAGAATTAAGCTTATAATAGCCTCCCCATTCCATCAATTTACAACGATCTTCTGTTGACCATGGATTCCCATAATAACCTTCAATAAATCCACGGCTTGCAACATCCGCATAATCCTCGATAGAGAAGTTTCTAATTGTTTTCCCCTCTACCTGTTTAAAAATGTGATATAAGCTTGTAAGTCCATAAAAAGCAGCATCCGTATCTTTACCTAAGATAGAAATAGTGCCTTTATCAGACTTTAAAGCATAAGAATCAAGTTTATCAAATAAACCTGCTGAAGTTGTTCCAAACTGTGAATCTACATATTGTTTAGAACCCTTCACACCAACAAGAATGTTTGTCTTTCCAGCTTTCTTTTCACTAGAAACACTTGCATTCATGCCTTTTAATGCAAGAACTTCATTTAGTCTTGCTTTTGTGTCTTCATCAATACCATCTTCATAGACAACATTGACCTGACTTGTCATTTCATAATCCCCATCACTATAATTCATAGAATGTGGATTAGGATAGACTTCATACCCTGTATCAGCCTTTACAGTCACCGGAAAAGCTGATACACAGCCTAATGCAACAAGAAAACTTACTGCATAAGTAATGACTTTCTTTCCTTTCATCTTGTTTTTCCTTTCTTTAATATTTTGTCTCATTTCATGCTCCTAGTTGATGAAATGAGTATTCAAACATGGATTTTTACAAAAAATAAAGACCAAATAAAGTATGACAAAAAAATGTATAAAATGGACCCTGTAAAAAGGACACGATAAAAAAAGGATATTTATTTCGTGACCCTGTTTTACAGGGTCCATTTTAGTATGTCATAATCTTTATTTGGTCTTGCCTGCTTAGAGTAACAATCCACATTGACTCAATCAGTATAACAGTATCTTTTATATTAAGCAAGCGTTTTCATATCTTATTTTATGATATTTTTAGGCATTTGAAGTCAGCAGAACATGAAACTGATAATTTAATCATACCAATACATTATATTCTATTAACACTTCTTGATAATCAATTGATATAACTCATATGTGGAGAACCGTATACAGTAGGTGGTTATCCTTGGTCATCATGACGAAGGTACGCAACCCAACGAACGCTTCTCTTCAGTTGCGAACGGAGGTAATGCATAATGACAATTTATTAAGTAATCATGATTATGTTAGCATTCTTAACATTGATCGTTTCTTTACTGACACTTGTTGTCAAAATGCTTCTTATTATCATTGATAAGAACGCAAAAAAATAACTACCTCGCTCTCGGCAAAAGTTTGAGGTAATTATTTCAAACATACAAATCCAAGGGCAACCGCTTACTGGTTGTTCCTTCTTTCATATTCATTATAGTTTACGCTAAAATCAAAGTCAACATGCATCTTTTTATAGTTTTACTGCATGATACGTTTAATATGTATGCATAAAAATGTCTGTTCATCCGGTGATAAATCATATTTATATTTCTCTTTAATATGTTTCACAATACGGTTAATACACATAGAGAGTCTTAAATTCTCTTTTAATAGTTGTCTGATGTCTTCTGTTGTGTCTTTAAGGTTTATTTCCTGTCCTGTAAAGATACGTTCAGCTAGGTATTTTAAATGCGTAGAGAGTCTTGCATAACTGAGTGACTGAGGAGAAATAGTCACCTTCATACTATTTTCAATAATACCGATAATATCAGTCACAAAGCTTAATATCTTAGTCGCATTATGGGTATTATTGTCCATTGAAAAGTTCACTAAATGCAAGGCTATATAATTGGCTTCTTCTAGATCTAATGTGATCCCTGTTTTCTTCTTAATATAGCTTAATGCCCATAAACCTATTTCATATTCATTCTTATAAAGAATACTTACATCTCCAAGTACGACATAAGGGATTCTGATATTCTCCTGCTTACGTTTTAAGGCAAAGGAGATATGATCTGTCATAGTGAGGAATATTTCCCCATAATAGCGTGATTTAAGCTTCTTAATTGCACGAGAGACAATCTTATCAGTCATCTCATAACAATCAGGAGAGATATCATCTTCTCTTTCTAATCTTTTATGAGGGTCTTCTTTAAACATATATGTCTTTTCTATTTTAGTGGAATCAACACTATCCCCTACCTTCTTCTGGAATCCTATTCCTGAACCTGTTAGGATAATATCTCCTAGTTCTGGTGAGATAGCCGCAATGGAGTTGTTGTTGAAGATCTTAATAATTCTCATAATAGTCCCCTTTACATTAATATATCGTTCATTGCGTCCGCAATGAACTGGGCATTGGTGCCTACTAATATCTGTACATTATGGTTACCTGCAATTGTGACATGTTCGTAGCCTAATTGAGATATTTCGTCTTTATTAATAGAATGTATGTCATTTATTTCTACTCTCAAACGTGTAATACAGGCATCTGCAGATATACAATTACTTCTACCACCAAGAGCTTCCACAAAACAAATAGCCAGATCATCATAATCAAATGATTGTTTTGTACTGACTTCTTCTTTCATACGTCCTGGTGTCATGAGATTAAAATGCAGAATCATAGTTCTAAATACAATATAATAGAGCACACCACAGATGACTCCTAAAAGGATCAAATAGTTTGCATGATAGGAGAATGGTGCCTTAAAACTCAATATATAGTCTATAAGACCAGCTGAGAAGCTAAAACCAGCAAGCCAATGGAATGATGCAGCTATAAACATCATAATTCCTGTCATGACTGCATGGGCGATATATAAACTAGGTGCTAAAAACATAAAAGAGAATTCTAATGGTTCTGTAATACCTGTTAAAAAAGATGCAAGAGCAGCTGAGAACATCAATGCGCCTACTTTCTTTTTCTTATCAGGTGAGGCACATTGATAGATTGCGAGTGCGCCTGCTGGTAAACCAAACATCATGATAGGATAGAATCCTGCCTGGTACATACCAGTAACACCTTTAATACCACCTGATACTGTACCCCAGAATCGTCCAATATCATTAATACCCGCAATATTAAACCAGAAGACAGAATTAAGGGCATGGTGTAATCCTGTTGGTATAAGGAGTCTATTAAAAAATCCATATAAACCAGCACTGATTGGTCCTAATCCTGCCATCCATGTTCCAAAATGAATAAATGCTTCATAAAGCATCGGCCAGACATACATAAAAACACCAGCAAATAAAAGTGTAATCATACCTGAAATAATAGGAATGAATCTTTCACCACTAAAGAATGATAAAGGACCAGGTAATTCTATATGATTGAACTTCTTATAACAGAAGGCAACAATCAATCCTACCATAATCCCGATAAACGCATTATCAGTCTCACTAAAGGCTATAGAGACTTGGCTTATATGTAAACCCGAGATCAATGAAATACCCTCAGGAGAGAGTATTTTAGTAATCATGAGATAATTGATGACTGCTGCTAAAGACAATGATGCATTCTTCTTATCCGTCATACCGATTGCGACAGCAATCGCAAAAAGGATAGGAAGATAATCTATGACTACACCACCTGATAATATAAGAAATGCCGCAAATGGATTATTGACACCCCACCCAATAGGATCAATCCAATAGCCAATACCCTTTAATAATGCAGCCAGAGGCATAATAGTCACTGGAAGCATCAGGGACTTACCTAATTTCTGTAAAAAACTCATGTTAATCCCCTTTTCTGTACTTATTTATACTACTATTATATAGTAATTGTTTTAAAAATAATTACAAAATACAAAAAACAGTAATATTTTCATAACGTGGTAATTATAACATTTTAATACCATTATGTAACCCCTAACACTCATTTTTTTGAAGCAAAAAAAAAAAAAAAAAAAGGAAGACTAATCTTCCTTCATTAACTTATATGTACATACACCAATAAGAGCACCTACAAGTGTAACAGCCATTGCAAAAATCAACATACTTTGTAGTCCTAATGTATCCTGCAAGACACCACCTAAATAATTTCCTAAACAGAAGCCAAAACCATTAGCCATCATTGTAATAAGTGTCTGTCCTGCCATCTGATCTGCTTCAGACAAGACATCATTACAATAATATGTATAAGTAGCAAAAAGCAATCCATAAGAACATCCCTGGAATACCATACCTATTAATAAGACAAATAGGCTAGGTGCTAATGCAATCAGAAAGTTTCTAAAGATATACATAATGAGACCAAAGACAATAAGCTTCTCAGGTCCAAATCTTTTCTTTAAGCGATAAGTCATTGTCATGAATGGTGTTTCACTTGCTGCCATAAAGAATATGGCGATACCATAGAACGATGAATCCCCACCTAGCTTCTTAACTATATTAATTAAGTAAGTAGATAAAGAAGTGGCACCTGCAATCGCAAATCCAAACCCTAATAGAAAGAAGAAGAACTTCTTATATTTAGTAATCAAGCCAAATGGATTGGCTGGTTTTTCTGTTGACTCATTCTTAATAGTAGAATGTGGTAGGACAAGCAGGTTAATGATAAATAGAATACTTGAAACAATAAAGACAATATAAATAACAGATGGTTCTAACCATTCTACTAAGTATCCCATTAAAAAGGCACTTGATGCATAAGAGAATGACCCAAGTCCTCTTGCAAGTCCAAAGTTAATATCATGACCCATCTTGACATAATCCATCGCAAATTGTGATAAAAATGGAACAACACAAGTACTCAAGAATAATAATGCGATATATAGTACCATGACGACTACTTTAGGTAGTGTCATAAAATAAAGAGCACTAAATGATGCGAATAGTATAGCATAGATTCCTAAGATAACATTATGTGGTGTGAGTGCTTCATACTTATTTGGTAAGTTAGAAATATTAGCTGAAAGTATAAGCATCATAATACTTCCCATCGCAGTAACGATCCCTATCTCTGTATTTGATAAACCTTTATATTGTAGAAAGATGGCTATATAACCAAAAATCGTACAGTTAGTAATCCAATATAAGAACTGGATACAATTGTATTTCGTTTGTAAGCGTTTCATAATTTCCTCCCTCAATAACCTTAGGTATTATATAGTATTTATCAAAAGGGGGACAACTATTTTCTCAATAAGAAAAAAAGACACGACTCCTAAGAATCGTGTCTGAATATATAAAACAAAGTGCCCCGGTTCTAGGAACCAGCATGCTCTACATGACTAGTTATAGAACATGCTTCAGGGCAGTTTGCTGTGTCCGCTCTCTAGACACAAGTCTATTTTAAGAAACATTTTTTTACTCGTCAATACCCTTTTGTAAATTTCTTTCAATATGTAACACTATTATAGTTATTTATGATTTTAACAATTACAAAACTGGCATTATTTCACATTTTCATGATTGAAAAATCCTAATATTTGTATTTATCCTAAGCGTAATGGTTATATCAATATAATCCTTTTTTATAAATATATGAGTATGTGTAAAGTTATTCTATGAGTAATTTTTCACTTTTCAAAACATGAAAAAAAGCCCCTAGATGTAGGGACTTTAGTATAAATTATTCAGCTTTTGAATTAACTAACTTACCAGTTGAATGGAAAGTAATCATAAGTCCAAGAGCGACTAATAATACGGCAACGACTAACTGTAAACCATCTGTCATTAATACAAATCCACCAGTAACAAATAGCTTCATTACAATTGCATAGATAGCCTGTACTAAAGCTGTCATAGTAACGATGAACATTAATACCATTGGTACATATAACATGAAGCCTTTTCTTCCAGTAACCTTTAAGAATACAGCAAGAGATACTAATACCATTGCAGCAAGTAACTGGTTTGCTGAACCGAATAATGGCCAGATGTTAACATATCCGCCTAAGCTTAATAAATAACCAAAGAAGAGTGAAATAAGTGTTGAAACGTATTTATTAGTTAAGACAGATACTAACTGTGATGGAGTTTCTCCTTCTTCTACTTCGAAGAATTCCTGGAAAGACATACGTGAGATTCTAGCTACTGCATCAAGAGAAGTTAGTGCAAGAGCTGAAACAAACATAGTCATGATACAAAGTCCCCAAGACTGTGGTAAACCAAGCTGTGCTACTAAGCCAGTAACACCAGCAGAGAACTTAGTGAAAGGTGTAGCTGTATCAGCTAAAGCCATATTAGCAAGAGCTGAATCTAAGACACCAGTCTGTTTTAAGTTTGGTAATGAACCAACGATAACGATAACTAATACTGCAAGTAATGATTCTAACAACATTGAACCATAACCAACCTGAAGCATATCTTTTTCATTCTTGACCATCTTAGAAGATGTTTCTGAAGATACAAGTGAATGGAAACCAGATACGGCACCACAAGCGATAGTTACGAATAATGTTGGGAATAAGTAACTTCCTGTAGCTGATTTGAATCCAGTGAATGCTGGTACAGTAACAGTTGGGTTACTCATAAATACACCTACAACTGCTGCTGCAATCATACCGATAAATAGGAATGTAGTTAAATAGTCACGTGGGCTTTTTAATAACCACATTGGTGTAACAGATGCAAAGAAAATATAAACGAATACTAAATAGATCCAAGTTTGTTTAGTTGCATATACTGGGAATTTGATACCAACTGCAAGCATTGCAACGATTAATACAATTCCAAGTACTACTTTTGGCCAACCTTCAAGGTTAACTTTACGTAATAATAAACCAAATGCCATAGCAACAAATACATAAAGAATAGAGATAGAAGCAGCACTGGCATTAGGTGCAAGCTTAACTCCTTCAACACTGAAACCATTGAATGTTCCAGCAACCATGTCTGCAAAAGCAGCAATAACGATTAATGTGAAGACCCAGCAGAATAAGAAGAATAATTTCTTACCAGTTCTACCAATGTACTTTTCGATGATCTGACCCATTGACTTACCTTCAGATTTAACTGAAGCATAAAGTGCACCGAAGTCCTGTACAGCACCGAAGAATACACCACCGATGACTACCCATAAGAATGCAGGTAACCAACCAAACATCATAGCCATAACTGGTCCAGTAACTGGTCCGGCACCAGCGATAGATGAGAACTGATGAGCAAAGACTGTCCATTTATTAGTTGGTACATAGTCTACGCCATCTTCTTTTGCAACAGCAGGTGTTGTTGCATTAGGATCAATACCCCAAGTTTTTACTAAATAGCGACCATAACATAGATAAGCTACTACTAGGACAAGGGCTGCTAATCCAAGTAAAAGTAAACCATTCATAAATAAATTCCCCCCAGAATTACTTTATACATATAAAACAGATTATAAAAAAGGCTTTCGTCTTAGAATGACTGCCTAAGACGAAAACCTTCGTTTCCGCGGTACCACTTAGATTGTGATTTACATCACCACTTCACATCCCATGAATGCTATTTCTTTAACGCAGAAATTACGGATTTCTTTACTATTATTTTCAAGAAAACAGCTCACAAGGGATGGTCCCATAATCATTACCTGCATCCTTTCCACCAACTGGATGCTCTCTATAGGAAGCGGATTAGAAATCGTATCTTGTTCATCGCTCTGTTTCGTATGTATGCTTATATAATAGTCTGATATTTTCATTTGTCAACAGTTTATTGCGAAAAAAGCAAATTTGTTTATATGTTTTATGTTTATCATAAATGTAAGCGTATGTTACATATCGGAGTATAACAAATATACATAGAGAAATATTACCTATACTTGGATTTAATGTATTGTTTAATGGCTTCCATATACTCCTCTTCATTATCATAATCCTTTGGATCTACATCATACATATCAGAAGGATCATAGTATTCTTTCCATTGTTTACGTAAATCATCAAGATAATCTAATTCACGATCATACTGTGTAGGATCAACTGAACTAAATGAATTATAGAAATTATGTTTATCTTCCCAAGATTTTTTATCATCATCAGATATATTTTCCTTTTGAGGCACTTCTACTATATTATCCAAATGATACTCAACAGAGTTTGGACGTTTTCTAGACATTTGTTTTAGTGCTTTATTACGATAATCATCCATATCATCAGACTCTAAAGCTTCTTCTTCATCTAATTCTTCATCAAGACTTGCAACATAGTCTTTCCACTCATTGACAGCTTCTACATAGTTTTCTTCATCACTAAATTCACTTGGATCAACAGGATATTGATGATTTGGATCATATAATTCCAGCCAATGTATTCTTTCATCTATTTCATATTGATACTCATAAGGTGAATCATAATCTAGAGGATCAATACAATAAAATTCATTTTCAGGATCATACTTCTCTTTTATTCTCTTTGTCAGAGCATCTAGATAAGTATCTTCATTCTTATATTTTTGTGGGTCAATATCAAAGTCACCATATCTAGATACTTCTTCAATCCATTCAAGGTGTTCTAAACATATATTAACTGCTTTTTCATAGTCTTCAAAATTATCATATTTAGTTACATCAACATAATGATCACATTCATCAAATGGATCTGCTTCAGATTTCCAATCATCACGTAGTGCATTTAAATAGTCTTCTTCAGTATCATACCAATCTACATCGACAAAAAATCGTTGGTGATGATTATATTTTCTGACCCATCGATCTTTGTTTAGATTTTTAATTGTTTGAAATAGTGTTGATATTCTTCCCATAGTATCACCTTAATCTTCTATTGATTCTTGATAATTCTCTAAAGAATCATGATCATGTGGGATTATATTGAAATAATTGTCTGGATTATATATTTCAGCCCACTTGTCTTTATTTACCATATTAAGTAATTCATGTAATAGCAATTATTTATTCATTGTAATCATATACCTTAATTATATAAAGTTTTTACTTATACCTCCATGAGAAACGTAAAATGTAAAATTATTCTTGTATCTTTCTGAAGCATTTCTACAATTTTCTGATTTATCACTTATTAACAGAAATTTTCTGATTTATCACTTATTAACAATTGACTTTCTATGACATATAGGTTATATTTTATTTGCGATCAGATTGCAGATACTTGTGAAGCCTGCAATCGGGGGAGGGTGCCGAGGCCCCTCTCTTTTTTTGTGCAAAAATAATGTAAATCACAAAAGTAATTTCCAAATTTAAAAGGTATATTAAATGTAGAGGAGTCATCTTTGGTACTTAAACACCAACTTCGAATACAAAACATCAAGTTGTATAGTTCACATAATAGATATTGTTATGAGGTGCATATGAACAAACCATTTATTACGTATACCGCTCAGGTTGATAAGTTACAAAACGAAAAAAATTTAATAATTACTGATACTAATTTTGCGATTACAACCCTAAAAAATTTCAGTTACTACGGATTAATCGATGGCTACAAACATCTATTTATTGATATTCATACCCGTAAATACATCAATAATACTTGTTTTGAAGATATTGTTGCTCTTTACGAATTAGATGAAGATTTACGTGAATTATTCTTCAAGTATTTATGCCGTATAGAAAGAAAACTACGTTCATCTATTTCTTACCACTTCTGTCAAAAACATGGAGAACGTCAAGAAGAATACCTTAATCCCAACAACTACAACATGATTCCTAAAAATATGCGTGGAATTATAAAACTAATTCAAATGCTAGATAATATATCTAACAAAAAACAAGAATCACAAATATCTTGTTTACCAGCGCAATAAATATCATAACATTCCACTGTGGGTGACTTGTAATGCCCTTACTTTCGGTCAGATATCCAAAATGTTTGAATTTCTACTTCAAAATATACAAGGACTCATCTGCCAGGATTTTGGAAATATCAAGAAAAACGAAATGATTAAATATCTAAAAGTGTTAACACTCTATAGAAACGTATGTGCTCATAATGAAAGACTTTTTTCTTATCACACGTACATTGATATTCCTGACACATTGATACACAAAAGATTAAACATACCAAAAAGTGGCTCAAAATATATATGTGGAAAAAATGATTTATTTTGTGTAGTTATCACCTTTCGTTATCTACTACCACAAGCTGATTTTTTAGTATTCAAAAAGCAACTGGTACATATTTTCAATCAATACGAGAAGAAGATTTCAAATTTAAGACTAGACAAGCTATATGAATATATGGGATTTCCATCTAACTGGAAACATATCACAAAATTCCATAAAATATAATCATAGTCGTCTAAAAAGCACATTTTAGATCATCCACAATTGACTTACTGTGCCATATAGGTTATATTACTTTTGTGATCAGATTGCAGATACTCGTGAAGCCTGCAATCGAGGGAGGTGCCAAGGCGCCTCTTTTTTTACGTCAAAAAAGCCTGAGTTAATTCTCAGACTTGTGTGTAAATGTAATAATAAGACCTGCTACAATTGTACCAGCTAGAAGTGCTATGACATACTTAAATGGATTAGTCATGAGATAGATAACCCAGATACCACCATGAGGTACCTTTATACCACATTTATAGTATGCAGATAATGCGCCTGTAATGAATGAACCTAAGATACATGCAGGTAGGATGTGCTTTTGATCCTTCTTCATAAAAGGAATGGCCCCTTCTGATACAAATGATAAGCCCATAATAATATTCTTTAAAGTAGTACCTCTTTCTTCTTTAGTCCATCTTTCCTTAAATATAAGTGTAGAGAAACCAATTGCTAGAGGTGGAATCATACCAGCACCCATAACTGCTGCCATGATCACATCTGAATTAGAAGCTTCAGTAAAGACTAAAGCATTCGCAAATAGATAAGCAAACTTATTAATAGGTCCACCCATATCAATAGACATCATCGCACCAAGTGATGCACCAATAATAACGACTGAAATAAGTGGTAAATCATAGAGACGATTGATAATGAATGCGTGACCCTTAACTAAATATGTATTAAGTACTGTCATTGCTATACCAGATGCAAGTACTCCTAATACTGGATAAAGTAAAACTGGTTTAATACCATCAAACATATCAGGAACATTCTTAAACAATCTTTTTACTGCAAGTACTAAGTATCCAGCAAGAAAACCTCCTACTATAGCTCCTAAGAAGCCTGATGAGTTTGCTAGAGCGTCATATGGGTTATAGGTCCATTTCAGTGAATAGCCACTATAGGCAATATAACCACATACAAGTCCTGGTCCTAAGGCTGGACGATCCGCAATACTCATCGCAATATAGCCTGAAAATACAGGCAAGACAAATAAATGAAGGATATTTCCAAGTACATTCAATATATCAAAGTATTGTGTATTATTAAATGTAAAACTATATGTAAGTACACTAATAAATCCTGCTGCCACTAGAATAGGTAAAGCATGAGAGAAACCATTCATTAAATGTTTATAAGGAATACGCCATCCCTTTTCCTGGTTATTCTCTACTTTTACTTTTCCACCCTTATAAACAGGTGCTTGTTCATCTAGGATAATCTGAATAAGCTTCTCAGGTTCATCAATTCCTCTTGCCACAGGACAGCTATAAAGTGGTAAACCATTAAAACGATTTAAAGAAATATTCTTATCAGCCGCAATAATAACACCCTTTGCGTTTTCTATATCTTCTTGAGTCAATTCATTCTTAACCCCTATTGAACCCTGTGTTTCTACTTTAATAGATACACCCATTTCTTTAGCTTTCTTTTCTAATGCTTCTGCAGCCATATAAGTATGGGCTATTCCTGTAGGGCAGGCAGTGACTGCTAAGACTTCTGGATGTTCTACTGTTTCTGCTTCATGTTTCTCACTTTGTGCTAAATCAATAATAGATAAGAATTCTTCAGGACTACCTGCATTCTTTAAATCTTCACAGAAGTCATGATCCATTAATAATGTAGATAATTCACTTAATACCTGTAAATGTACATTATCTCCATTATCCGGTGCAGCTATTAAGAAAATAAGAGTAGTAGGTTGCCCATCCATAGACTCATAATCAACACCTTCAGGTAATGTCATTGCCGCAATACCTGCTTGAGTAATCGCATTTGTTCTTGCATGAGGAATCGCAATACCATCTACCATCCCTGTAGTAGAAAGATTTTCTCTTTTTATAACTGCTTCTTTATATACTTCTTTATCAGAGACATTGCCCTGTCTATACATTAAAGATACCATTTGTTCAATTGCATCCATCTTGCTAGAGGCATGTCCATGAATCTTGATAGCTTCTTTACTCATCAAATCTGTTATTTTCATATTAATCTCCTAGTTATGATATACATGCATTCTAGCATAATTTTGTGTAAATAAGTACAGTAATATCATGTTTACAAGAAATTATATTTCTTATTATTTAACAGTCGTAAGTAAAGAGACTATAATAGATGAAGAAAGAAGGTGTTACTATGTATGCAGTCATTTATGGTGACATGGAAAACGGAGAAAACATCGAAGTAGAAGGATTATTTCAAACGCGCGTTGAAGCAGTGAAGGCATTGTACGAGAGTGCATCTAAGACATTTGATTCATTGAATATTGACATTGAATCATGTGAGGAAGATAAGTATGACTGGAGTCCTCGTGGCGAGATACACAAGGAAAGTGCCTGGGCTAATAGTGGCGGTAAAGATGGATATGCTTTGTTTTGGAATGTGATAGAGATAGATAACAGAGCTTTTCAAAACAAATAAATGTAAAATATGACATATAAAGCGAAAAGTTTCAACTCCAAAAGAGTTGATGCTTTTTTATTGCCTTGAAATAAGGTAAAATTGAATTAAAGGCGGATCACACTATGAAAAAAGAAGCGAAGAAAAGACTTTATGAAAGTACTTTGGAGTTACTAAAGGAGAGTGATTATGAAGATCTGACAATAGGAAAGATATGTCATAATGCTGATTTATCAAGACAATCCTTTTATCTCCATTATCGTTCTAAGGATGAGGTTTTAAAGGAAATCTATTTCAATCTATTTAAGTATACTTATCTAGATAGAATAGACGACAAAGACTATATAGAGTCTGATGATTTTATTATGAAAGTAATTGATGTCTATGAAGCGCATGCAACCATATTCATTACATTAGAGAAGTGGTATTACCAGGATTTTTTATCACAGGAGAAGCAGCGTTTTCTAGATGAAGTCTCTCTTCGTGAATTTGATAATCCTTTTACTAAGAAGTACTTCAAATATTTTATGATTTCTTTCTTAACACCCCTCCACTATATTATGATGGGATGGCTCAATAGTAATAAGAAGGAATCAAAACAGGAACTACAGACAATCATTAAGACATTTGTATATCACAAATAATAAGACCCTCTCATTTTTGAGAGGGTCGATTATTTTATAAGTCTTTTGCGATGTTATATCCTTCTGTAATAGCTGTCTTGATATTACCAATTTCATGGGCATCCCCAATCATATGATAGTTTAGACCACTTGCTTGAAGCATTTCTTCTACGGCAGGGTTCTTCTTATAACCAGCCGCAAAGATAAGTGTATCTGCATCCTTGATAGTATGAGTGACATCGTCTTGAGTATAGTTGATTTCAGTTTCAGTCACTGATTCTACCTTAGCACTTGTAATGATTTTGATACCCTTCTGCATCATTCTTCTTACAAGTAAGCTTCTGCCTGGTCCAGATTCATTCATCATAACACCATTGGCCATTTCAAGTACTGTGACATCTCTATTTCTAGGGAATAAGTCATTAATTAATGGTGCTAAGTAATCAGCTGTTTCACATCCTACTGATCCACCACCAATAATAACGATCTTACGACCTGGGAACGCTCTACCAGCAAGTACATCATCAGCTGTCATCCATGATTTAAACTGTGTAAATGGATTAATAACGATTGGAGATGCACCAGTACCTGCAATAACTTCATAATCCTTAAACTCATTCTTTAACATCTCTAATGTCACTTCTGTATTTAATCTTACATCAACACCTTCAAGTTTATGAGCCATATACTTGATAACGAGTGTTAAATCCTGTTTTGCGATAGGAACTGCAGCTAAGTTCATTTCTCCACCTAACTTATCATCCTTTTCGCATAAAACAACATGATGACCTCTCTTATGAGCTACAAATGCAGCTTCCATACCAGCTGGCCCACTACCAATGACAAGAATATTCTTCTTTTCTTCTGCTTCTTTAATTGTATCTTCATTTTCAATTTCTAATGATGGATTGATTGTACAAGATACACGTTTACCAAACATGATGCCTGTTAAACAGCGTAAACATCCAATACATGGTCTAATATCTTCTACATGACCATTCATTGCCTTATTTACAAATTCTGCATCACATAAGTTAGCACGACCCATCATACAGATATCTGCTTTATCATTCGCAATAAGTTCATCCGCAATCCAAGGTTCAGTAATACGTCCTACTGTTGCCACTGGAATAGATACATGCTTTTTGATTTCTTCACTTAATAATGCATGTGAACCCATCTTAGTACCTGGTGCTGGAATAGAACTTCCTCTCGCAATAGTTGTACCACCAGAAACATGAAGCATATCAACACCTGCTTTTTCTAATGTCTTAGAAACATAGATCATATCGTTGATGTTTAAACCACCATCAGTATATTCATCACCAGAAATACGTACATCAATAATAAAGTCCTTACCACACATCTTACGTACTTCTTCAATAACTTCTAAAGTAAGTCTTAATCTACAAGAAATATCTCCTCCGTATTCATCTGTTCTCTTATTATATAAAGGAGATAAGAAACCACCTAATAAACCATGCGCATGTGCTGCATGGATTTCAACACCATCAGCTCCTGCAGTCTTTACTCTTAAAGCTGCTTCACCAAACTGTTTAATAATAACCTTTAATTCTTCTTTAGTGACTGAACGGGGTGCTTCTTTTGCATAATATGGTCCTACATTACTTGGTGCGATTAGTCTTGGTGTACCAGGAATTGGGAAAGCCATATAAGCTGGGTGGAATAACTGTGGTAAGATCTTACAATCATACTGATGTACAGCTTCAGTTAATTTTTTCCATCCAGGAATAAAGCTATCATCATGAATAGACATATCTCCTGGTAAATAGATATATGTTGGTTCTACTGTAGTAACTTCAGTAACGATTAAACCAACACCACCTTTTGCACGCGCTGCATAATGTGCAACAAGTGCATCAGTGACATAACCCTTATCAGCTAAGTTTGTACTGATAGGAGGCATAAAAACTCTGTTTTTTACGACTGTTTCACCAACTTTAATAGGTGAAAATAAATGTGAAAATTCCTTCATTTGTATTTTCCTCTCTTTCGTCCACATTATATCACTCCTCTTGTGAATAAAAAATCATGCTTATATATAAAAACAGTCATATTTTGCCTTCTTAGTGTTAAGAGAAGACAATATATGACTGTTATAAAACAATTTGTATACGCTTACCTTTATTTGATATTTTAATATCTTCTTCTGTTTCTAGTTTAATATGTTCTGCATTTAAAGTAATCTTACACTTTTCATCTTCATAGATTGTTTCTTCTTCATTAATAAATTCTTCTAGTATACTATCAAAGTCATGAAGTTTCATTTCTTTTTCTACAGTAGGCGCAAAATTCTTCTTAAAACGTTTTCTATAATTGCTAGGTGATATACCATAGATTTCTTTAAATGCTTCTGTATAAGCTTTAGAATTAGGCATACCACATTCATCTGATATCTCTGATATATTCTTTATTCCTTCTAATAGATCTTCTAGAGAAGCACGAATGCGTACACTGTTTAAATATTTAATAAAAGTAATACCAGTAAACTTCTTAAAAAGTTTAGACGTATAACTTAAGCTAAATGAAAGTGTATCTGCTACATCACCTAAAGTAAGATTTTCATTATAATGTGAGTCTATATATAAAATAGCCTGCATATAGTTCTTATGGGCTTCATCCTGTAAAGGTAAAGAAGACATAGAGAATGAGACCTGAGAAGCAATAGAGAGGATATCCATCATATAGGCATTCAAAGTATAGAGGTTATAGTTTTCCTGTCTAATAAGTTTGAGGATTCCTGATATCTTATTTTTTAATTGATCATAGGCCTGATTTGTGACAATCATTGTAGAAAAAGCCTCATTACTATTCCCACTCAAAGCGGAAGTCATACGATCAAAATCTATATGTATTGTAAGAATCACTCCATCTTTCTTATGAGAGATTAAATGTATATCTCCCGGAGCAATCATCACAAGTTCACCTTTAGATAGTTTAGAAGTAAGCTTCTCTGTCACTATCTGATATTCTCCCTGCAAGACATAAGAGAGTTCTAAACTATTTTGTCTAGAGAAGATATGACGATCAAAGCTGTTGATACTTAAAGAGAGGGGATAACCAAATTTCTGTCCTGAAAAATCATAATAACTTGTCATATTCATCATAATAGTAATTCCTCCAGATATTTACCTATTCCATCACGATCATAATCATCACATACTGCATTGGATAGTTCTTTCACATGTTCAAGTGCATTCCCCATTGCGACACCTGTTCCTGCTTTTATAAGCATAGGGAGATCATTTTCACCATTTCCAAAAGCGATGGTATCCTTTAAATCTATATGGCGATACTCTGCAATTCTTTCTAACATTGTTCCTTTATCTACACCTTTTGGTCCTATTTCAAGCCAATAAGGATCAACTAAAGAACAAGAATAATCTAGTCCTTGTGTGTCAAAAGAAGGACGTCCAAAATAGACAAACTTATCAAAGATTGTATCAACGTGTATTGGAATATGCAAATGTAGTAATCGAACAAGTAATGATTCGTTATAGTGAAACATGATTCTTTTATTCTTTATATATACGATAAAGCCATAATGATGATCTTTCGCATATTTTCTTACTTTTAGATAATCGTCATAGTTTAAACGTTCATGTTCAAATATCTTATTACCTAAATGATCATGATAAGCTTGGCCATTGTTGCAGGAATAGCCACTCATTGGATATTTTTCAAAATGAAGCATATTACCATACTTCTTTAGACTATTAATATGTCTACCACTAGAGAGAATAATACCTATTCCCTTCTCTTGTAGTTTAATAAGTGTTTCTAGTGTTCGTGGTGAGATTTTAGAACGACGGTTTAGTAATGAACCATCCATATCACAAAATATGAGTTTCATAGAACACCTCCTAGAAACCATCATAACACAAAAGGCTTCAAGACATAATTCCTAAAGCCAAAGTAATGAGATATTTAAATAAAATGATAAGTATAAATGTAATCATGAACGTATGCGTTCCTAATCTTTTATAGAATAAAGACATACATAGTCCTACAACTATTTCAATGAAGACTGTTCCTATAAGTCCTAAGATACAAATATCATAGAAGAAGAAATCAGTGAGAATAGAAAACAAAACAAATACAACTAGTGTATCTACTATTCTTTTGAACATCGTTGTATGATACTTCTTTCTTCCCATTCTGATGACTGAAAATATATCTATTTCAATATACCGGAAGATACAATCAAACACTATTTTCAAATAAAAATAGTTAACTAGAAGTGAAAAAACAATATAAATAGGTCTTTGAGGAAAGAAGTATTTGATATCTGCATAATCAATAAAGGTGATATGAAATACTTCTTTACATATAAGAAATAGAATGAAGAGAGAAACATAGTTCTTAATAGTCTTCACATTGAAGCTTCCCCTCTTCTAGTAAATAGATATGAGTATAGTTTACACGTGCTAAGCGGTCATGTGATGCAATCACTACACTTTTACCACCTTCTACTAGTGTATTGACCATATTCTCAAATACGATAATACTCTCTTCATCCAACCCTCTAGTTGGTTCATCAAAGAAAATAAGATTCTGATCTTCCATAACCGCTTGGATAATACCTGCTTTTTGTCTCATACCTACAGAATAATTCTTAAGTGTGGAAGAACTATCATAATCTAATGAGTACATATGACATAGTTCTCTTATTCTTTCTTCATTATAGTGATGATTGATTGAAGCAAGAAACTCAAGATTGAATCTTAAAGATTCATTTTCAATAAATCCTGGATTTTCTATAAGTGCACCAATATATGTATCAGACTCCTTTTCAATAGTGCCTGAATCAGTTTGAATAATATCGCAGATGATCTTAAAGAGTGTAGATTTACCACATCCGTTCTTTCCATGTATATAGAGACATTCTTCTTTATTAATTTCTAGATTGATATCTTCTAATACAGTGTTTTGTTTAAAGCTCTTTTTAATATGATTGACTTTCAACATATTTATCTCCTCCTAGAAGAACATATAATGACAAATTAAATTAATAATGATAGGTAAAGCAATATAGAGAATATTTGATTTTCTATTGAACTGTAAGTACAAATAGAAATAGAAATGTATAAATAACTAACATCAATAGAAGGTTGATACTCATTTGAGAGATACCATATACAAGAAATAAGAAGCCATAGAGAATAGCTAAAAAAAGAAGTGTAGCCATGATCATAAAGGCATAAATATTTTGTTTTGAATTCTTATAGCCCTTACGTGTAATCAAAGTATGATTAATCCCATTGATGATCATCACCTTCTTATACATAATCACTAGATAAGTAATATTCTAAATCAAGGTGATATAGTTACTTGTAAGAAGAATATAGATGAAGTTTACTCTTTTACTTAATCTTGTGACTACAGGAATAAGAAGAATCAAAATAATAAGTGAAATAGTGTCCTGTTTCTTAATAAGCTTAAGTAGTGGAGTCATGATAATCCCTCATTCCAAAAAGAATAGATGACAAGAGATAATAGAGTAATGCTGTACCAATATAGAAAAGATGAGGATTATTGTTGAGAACAGGACTTTTAATAATGCTTGGAGTAAGAATATTTATGATATTAAGGAAATAAGCCAATGTAGCAAGCAAACTTCCTGATGTATTATAGAATGTATGAGATAAAACTGATGCCCCAATATAAAGAATAAGAGATACAAGTAATCCAAGCGTTCTATAGAGGTAAACATTCTTTATAAAGTACTGTAA
This sequence comes from Catenibacterium faecis, assembly GCF_014306455.1. Lineage (NCBI taxonomy): Bacteria > Bacillati > Bacillota > Erysipelotrichia > Erysipelotrichales > Coprobacillaceae > Catenibacterium > Catenibacterium faecis. The sequence goes on along the minus strand of NZ_JACRWG010000007.1, from coordinate 25,910 downwards.
TGAGAACAAGAAATGAGAAAAGATTGCATAACCAATTGATGAAAGAACCATATAGATAATAAGATTAAGAAATAATGAACTAGATAATAGATTAGTCTGTCTTGTCGCATTCATATAGATTGGATTAATAGAAAAAGATATCTTAAAGAAGAAAAGATGAATGATTAGTATTGTAAGTAGATGAGTCATAAGAATAAGAATGAATGACGCAAGGAAATTGAATCGTCTTTCTTTTTTATGATAAAGAGAAGAAGACATACGTGTTATCAGAAAATGATTGAATTTATTATGCTCATACAGTAAGAGATCAGCACTAATGATATTAGGTACAATGAGAGTAGTGAGGACATATAATATAAGTGTAAGTCCTGAATCCTGTAAGTAATAGAAGAAATCTAAACCCATTTCAGGATCCTTTGATTTCATGAGTATCATTTCTTTTTTAGGAATAGAACTAAAAGCCCCTTTATAACTGATAAATATTCCTGTAACAACTACAATGAAATAAATAGAAAATAAGAGAAGTTTCTTTTTGGATTTAAATAAGTAGAAGAATTGTTTCATAATTAGTCTCCATAATATGTTAGAATATATTTAATAGTTCTTTTGTTTATTTCATTTTAGATAATACATAATATGTATTCAATTGTGTGATCGTTAATGGTCTATTTAAAAGCGTCAATGATAAGGGGATGATAGCTATGGTATACAAAATTGCGATTGTAGATGATGAAGAAAATGACTTAAAACATGTTTGTCATCATATAAGTGATTTCTTCTCATCTACAGATATAGAGATTAATACATATATGAATGCTTTACAGTTTCCTATAGATATATATTTTGATGTCTTATTTCTTGATATCGATATGCCTCATGTTTCAGGATTAGAACTTGCGAAAGAGTATAAAAAAAGACATCAAAATACGTTAATTATCTTTATTACCAGTCATAATGAACTGGTTTATAAAGCATGTAATATACATCCTTTTGACTTTATTAGAAAAGAGAATCTAGATATAGAAATGCCTGATGTATTAGAAGAAATCAACTATCATTTATCTCATTTACATCCAAGTGTGACATTCTATATCAATGGAAATGCCTATATATTAAGAAAAGAGTCTATTCTTTATTGTGAAAGCTTCAATCATCAAACAGAGATACATTTTGATACATCTTCTATTACTGTCAATATGCAGTTAGGTGATGTAGAAAAGACAATTAATTCTAATCATTTTAAAAGAGTTGGACGTTCTTATCTCGCAAATATGAAAAAGGTGACTAAGCTAGAAGGTACAACATTATATATAAGTGAGCATTACCAGATACCAATAAGTAGAAGAAAGAAAAAGCTTGTATTAGAGTATATGAAGGAGGTACATCATTGATGTTAGAAACAAATAATATAAGTTTCATCGCATTATCTTTGATGTTGTTGTCATTCTTCTATTATGTCTATTCTATCAGCATTAAAGAGAATCTAATCAAGTTTACTGGTTCAGTTATATTGTTATCGTCTGTTTCTATTATTTCTTCTATGTTCATACATAATGGACTTATAAGTATATGTATATTAGGTTTATGCTTAATGATTTTTAAGCAGGACAGTCTTCTAGAATGTCTATTTATCTCTCTCTATTTTATCTTTCTTAAGGTTCTTACCTATGTGATTGTAGCATGGGGTATCAATATTTTTATATATGATTTAGTCTTACCTATTCATGATACAATCTCAGGGTCAGATATCCTTTTATGTGTATTCTTAATTCTTACAGGACATTTATTCAAAAATTATATGAAACGTATCAGAGAATATACCGCCTTCTATCTTGGTATCCATTCTGTATTAACACTTATCTATTTGTCTTATCTTATTACTATTTTCAAAAAAGGTTCTCTTCCCCTTGAAAGTTCTATAGAAATTTTATTGATTACCATTCTTGTGATGTTGATCTACCAGATGGTTAATAGAATACTAAGTATAGAAAAAGAGAATTATCTAGTAAAATTAAACAATGAAGAACTGAAATTCAATAAGAAGAATTATGAAAATATCATTTCTCATATGAACGAAATCAGAAAGATTAAACACGATATGAATCATATGTTGTTGTCATTACTGGATGATTGTGAAAAAAAAGATTATGAATCACTTCATAATCATATTAATAACCAATTACATAGAATCAACGAAACACAAACAGTGAATACGGGTAATGCATCTTTAAATCTTATATTAGCTTCTCAATTATCTAAGATTAAAGATAATAATATTGAATTTATTGCCAGTCAATTTAATGATGATATCCCTATGGATAAAGTAGATTTCTATGTATTAATAGGTAATCTATTAGATAATGCGATTGAGAATTGTACATCAAAGTCTATTAAGAAGATTATTCTTGATATTTATAAAGAGAGTAATGATTTCGTTATAGATATTAAGAATACAAGCATCAATAATCCACTTATTGATAACCCAAACTTCAATACAACTAAAGAAGATTATGGTCATGGGTTTGGAATGCGTTCTATTATGAATATAGTCAATAAGTATCATGGAGTGATCAGTTATGATTACTCATATCGTTATTTTAGTGTTCAAATCAAAGTGAACTACCCATCACCTAAAGGTAATGGGCTTCAGAGAGCCTAACGGCTCTTTTTAAGAAGTTTGATATTTAAGTTTCCACCTATTGCTAGGCAATCCTTATTCTTACAGGCGTGTCCACCTCGCCTCTACTGTATAGCCCCACAAGGGACACAACATTACTTTTACGCAAGATATTTAATGCACCATTTACATCAGCATTAAGACATTTACCATTTAAACATTGATACATACCTCTATGTATTCGCTTTCCACTAAATGTATAGCTTTGCGGGTTATCGTTATTGTAAATAGGAATATCATCCTTATCCCAAAATGATGCTTTTGAAGTATAGCTTTCTTCCTGCTTTACAAAGACAATGCCATTAATCTCACAAAGGTACTCTAACTTAAAACGAAGTTGTCCATAAGGTATATTTACAAATGTCTGATTATTGGCTTTACCAATATTACTGTTCTTCTGGAAAGTTTCATTATAGCCAACTACAAGTATTCCAATGTCATTATTGATGCAATAATCTATGATTGTGCGAGCAGTCTTGTTCATATAATCATTAATCTTATTATTCCTGCTGCGAGTATTGGCTTTTTGCTTATTGGTAGGTCTTTTCCTAATATTTTGTTTATCTTTTACAGACTGTAAATGTGCATTTTGCTTATTGTACCACTGATTTATGGATTTAAGTCGCTTACCATCAATGATGAATGTCTTGCCATTACTTGATACCGCTGTTACAAGATTATTAATACCAAGGTCAATTGCCAGTGCATTATTTATATTTAAGTTTCTTTGAATACATTTAGCTTCATAGATATATTGAATTTCAAAGAACCTAGCGTTTGCTTTCGGTATGATACGGATTTCTTTAACTTTCTTATCAAGTAATATGGGTGGGATGGTAATCTCTACACATTTATGTGTTTTCTTGTAAGCATTTGAATATGGTAAAATCAGTTTATTACCATTAAGTCTTACAAAACCTATGACAAGCGTAGTATATCCATCTTTTGGAAGATAGTTTGGCAAACGACAATCCTTAAAAGAATACTTGCCTTTTTTAGCAAGTTTAAGTAGTCCAAAGAATGATTTGAAACTGCCATTAACCTCTTTAAGTATCTGTTGAGCCATATTTGAATTCAGCATCTTGTAATTGTTAGACGTTTTTAATAGAGCATAGTTCTTTTCATAATTAAGGTAGTCGCCCTCGTTAAAGTAATACTGTCTTACATTATAGATTGCTTGATTAGTGAGATTCTTTGCTATATGGCAAAGATGCTTAATATTTTTGTAATCTTCTTTTGAAAGATGTTTTACTTGTTGCTTTACTGTAAGATACATAGCGTTTCTCCTTTCTAAAGATTTAGAGAGATGTTCTCCATGTACCTATTATATCGCATATACTAATGTAATATCATCATTTCAGCAAAATATATAATTTCTTGTCGCTTATATCCCATCACCTAAAGGTAATGGGTTTTACGCTCATCTCCTATAAAAAGCTAGAAACTCTAGCTTATCTATTAAACAACGTCTCTTCTATGGCACAGATTTTATCTGCAATGCATACTATCCATGCTTCAGTGCATGTAGGAGGAACAGGAGTTAAAGGAAACATGTGTCTGGCTATAATATTTTTAACTCGTGGTGAGAGTGTGTAATCCATTTCTGCATTTCTTTTAGCACATTCTGGGTGAGTAAAGCCATGGAAATGTCTTCCTTTTCCATCATGCCAGTCATATAAGAAATAATCATGAAGTAATGCACCAATGACTAAAGCATCCATGTTAACCTGTATTGGGAGCCATTTAGCTATTCTGACACTCATACGCGCTACATTAACACAATGTGCATAGACAGTAATAGAACCATGTTGAATATAATTCTTAGTTTCATTTAAGCGACCAGCAGTTTCTAAATAACGTAATTTTTTTTGAATAATATATGTCATTTATATATCCCCTCTTGTTGAAACCTACAATCTGCCTGTATTATAATATAAATAAATGAAACAATATATGGTCAGAACATAATAGAAATGTTGCTAAAGATACATATTGTATAGAAAGTGGGTAATAATAGTGGAGAAAAAAACAGATAAACGAGTTATCAAAACAAAGCATGCAATATTTAAAGCTTTTGTAGAGCTGTTAAATGAAAAAGATATAAATCAAATCACAATTACAGATATTGCGAAAAGAGCCAATATTAATCGTAAGACATTTTATAACTACTATTCAGATGTCAATGGTGTTATGGAAGAAATACAAAATCTAGTAGTCGCAGCCTTTATTAAAAATATCGGTACAATCGAGTTTACTAATATGGCTGATTTCTTAACCGAAATCTTCATAAAGTTTACAGAAACAGTAAATCATGATTTAGAATTCTATGGTTTACTTTTTAAAACAAATAACCGTTCTTTTCTTATTGTAAAAATTGTAGATATTCTTAAAAAATATGTACAACAGCGTATTGAAGAAACAGAAACACTAGATCAAAAAAGATTTAAAGTAGCAGTTGATTTGTGTGTTCCTGGTATTATATCTGTATATATGAATTGGTTTACAAACAGTTATGATTATTCTATAGAAGAATTATCTAGTCTTCTAACAGACTTTATTCTTAATGGAATACAAAAAAATTGGCCAGGCAATTAAGCCTGACCATTTACTTTATGTCGATAATTGGAGTCAAAAATGTATCTTAATCCTCGTTTAATAATGGTAAAGAACGTAGGGGAACGATACATTTTTTCTTTTGGAAAATGATTTCCAACCACCTGTAATGTTTTCACATTATCACGTGTAGAGAAAGTAAAATGTCCATTGTTTTTAGTGAAAATTGCGAAACGTGCAATTTTCTTACTAAAATATACAGAAGCACTGATATAATCAATTTCTTCCCATGGAATCTGAATAAAGTCTTCTTTGTTCTTTTCGTTATAAAACTCAAAGGCCTTATCCCCTACCATGACATCCCCATAGTTAGTTAAACCATTGAGTGAAGTTGCTTTAATTGAAAAATCAACTTTTGTATTTTGTGATTGTGCCATTTTATTTCCTCCTTAAAATTAAGAGGCAGTGAAACTGCCTCTAGTCATTACATAATACCGATAACTCTTGCAACGATACCAACAACGAATAATGCGATGATGATAACGATTGGAGATACCTTTTTCTTTAATAAGTAACAGCATAATAATGTAAGTAATAATGCTGCTAAGCCAGGGACTAACTGGTCTAAGTTCTGCTGTAAAGTAGTAACCTTAACCTGATTTAATCCATTAGCACCAAGTGAGTTATACTGAGTTAATGCTTCTTTGATACCTGCAGCACCCTTTGGTAACTTATCCCATTCGATATAAGCACCTTTAGACTGAGTAACCTGAGATACTACTGGAGTAAAGCTGATTGATACCCATCTCTGTACTAATGCACCGATGATGAACATACCAAGGATAGAAGCACCTTCAGTAACTTTACCAAGAAGTCCTCCTGACATATCCTTAGCAATAGAAGTACCTACTTTATAACCGAATTCCTGTGTATACCATAAGAATGCGATACGTACAATGTTCCATACTACGAAGAATAATAATGGTCCAACAATGCTTCCTGATAATGCAAGTGAAGCACCTAATGCACCTAAGATTGGTCTTACTGTAAACCAGAATACTGGGTCACCAACACCAGCAAGAGGTCCCATCATACCAACTTTAACACCCTGTACAGTCTGGTCATCTACAGGCATACCATTTGCACGTTCTTCTTCAAGTGCTAATGTAACACCCATAACTGGAGCTGATACATAAGGATGTGTATTATAGAATTCTAGATGACGCTTTAATGCAGCGGCTCTATCTTCTTCAGTCTTATATAATTTCTTGATAGCTGGGATAATTGAATAACACCAACCACCATTCTGCATACGTTCATAGTTCCAAGAACCCTGAAGGAACTGATGACGCCAGCATACGTCCATTCTATCTTTTTTAGATAGTGTAATCTTATCTGCCATAATGTTCGTCCTCCTTCAGATTAATAGTCGTTTAAGATGTCACCAAGTGGATCTCCAGATCCTCCAGTGCCACCATTACCTTTACCAGCATTGTCTTTTAATCCAAGATAGATTAAAGCAAGAACAACACCAATAACACCTAATGCGATTAATGTAAGTTCTGAGATAGCTGCTAAAACGAAACCAAGAGCGAAGAATGGCCAAGTTTCTTTTGTAGCCATCATGTTGATAACCATTGCATAACCTACAGCGGCAACCATACCACCGCCAACAGCCATACCACCAGATAACCAAGCTGGCATAGAATTTAATGCACCTGTTACAACCTTAGCTGGAACGAAGCAAAGGATAACTGCTGGGATCATAATACGAAGACCCTGCATTAAGATTGCAGCAACCTGCCATCTTTCAATAGCCTTGTAGTCGCCTTTTTCTGCAGCTCCATCCATGAAGTGAACCATAGGGATTGCAAGAGTACGACAGATCATTGTTAAGAATAAACCTGCAACTGATAATGGTACTGCAACAGCGATAGAAGTATTGATAGCGTTAGTAACGTTTGTACTACCACCCTGTAAACCTAATACCATGATGATTGCTGAAGCAACTGATGCAAGAGCAGCATCTGGTGCAACAGCAGCACCAACGTTTGCCCAACCAAGGGCAATCATCTGTAATGAACCACCAAGGATGATACCTTCCTTTAAGTGTCCAGTAACTAAGCCGATTAACGTACATGCTACTAGAGGCTGATGGAACTGGAATTCATCAAGAATACCTTCCATACCTGCAAGTAAAGCAACAATCGCAATCAGCACAATTGAAATTGCTGACATAAATTATTTCCTCCCTTATTTAGACAATCCTTCTTTAGCTTTGTTAAGGATTGCATTGATGTTATCAGGTGAATCATTTGGTACTTTACGTACATCAAACTTAACACCCTTAGCCATAATCTTTTCAATAGTATCTACATCATCCTGACTCATTGATACGGCTTTAGTACAAACGACTTTACCCTGTGAATGAGCCATAGAACCTAAGTTCAATGTCTTGATGTCAACGCCACCTTCGATTGCACGAAGTGCATCCTGTGGGTTTTCAAATAATACTAATGCTTTTGTGTTACCAAAACGTGGATCCTTAGCAACCTGGATCATCTTATCGATTGGTACTACGTGAGCTTTAACACCTGGAGGTGCTGCCTGAATAATCATTTCTTTTCTAAGATCATCATGAGCCACACCATCAGATACAACGATGATACGGTTTGGCTGAGTTGTCTTAGTCCATGCAGTCGCAACCTGACCATGTAATAAACGTGAGTCAATTCTTGCTAATACATACTTGATGTGACCATCACCAATAACTGTTCCTTCAGGAATAGCGCCCTGAGGTGCTGGTGCAGCAGCTGCTGCCTTTTCTTCCTTCTTAGGTTCTAGTGTTTCAGGTTTTGGTTTAACACCATCTCTTGCCACTTCAGTGACATGTGTAGCGATTTCATGAGCTGTTTCCATAGACATACGAGATGCATAAGTTTCAATCAACATTGGTAAATTTAAACCAGTGACAATTGCCCACTTATCTTCATGTCCATTAAGTAAAGCACTTGCCTGATTGAATGGTGTTCCACCCCAAAGGTCTACAAGGAATAATACTTCATCCTGATTTTCAAAACCAGCAATCGCTTCTTCCATTTTTCTGCGAATATCATCTGGTCCTTCGCTAGGCATTAATGTGCAGGCTTTAACGTTAGCCTGATCACCAAAGATCATAGATCCTGACTGGAAAATGCCTTCTGCGAATTTACCATGACTCGCAAGGATAATTCCTACCATTTTATCTCCTACCTTTCATAATTGTAAGTAAGTAGCGAAGATATACTCAATATGTATATGGACATTCATACATATAACTTATATATTCATCTAATCCCTATCAACTTATAATTCTAGATAAATACAGTTACTCCTCGAAATATATCTCCTATTTACTATGCCCCCATTATATCACTATCATTTTTCATTGCAATAATCCCGATTTAGGAATTATAAATACCATACTTTTGTATTATATATACCGTATGCATAAAAAAGTTGACATCATATCCCATATATGATAGTGTCTATGTACAAAACCTTTTGGTTGTGGATTTTTGTCAGAGAAATCTTATTTTCGCCACACAGCGTTTTTTTACGTTGTGTGGCTTTTTGTATGTTTAGGAGGAAAATTATGAATCAAGATTATATGAAAACAAAACCTATACTCCCTTTAGTATTATCGATGAGCTTACCAATGGTGTTATCCATGCTTGTTAATTCTCTCTACAATATCGTAGACAGCTTCTTTGTAGCGCGTATTAGTGAGAATGCGATGAATGCTTTATCTCTAGTATTCCCTATTCAGAACCTTATTACTGCGATTGCCGTAGGGTTTGGTGTGGGCATGAATGCTGTGATTGCGTTCTATCTAGGTACAGAGGATCATAAGAAAGCTGAAAATTCTATGGCACAGGGATTATTACTTTCAGCAATCCATGGTCTAATTTTAATGGTTGTCTGTGTTGTGTTTATTCCTAACTTCTTAAAGTTCTTTACAAATGATCCTGTTGTATTAAAGGATGGGATATTATATGGACGTATTGCCTTCTCATTCTCTTTTGTGATTCAGGTAGGTATTGCCTTTGAAAAGATCTATCAGTCTTTAGGACGTATGGCTCTCACTATGAAGATTATGATTATAGGATGTGTCACAAATATTATTCTTGATCCTATTTTAATATTTGGTTTAGGTCCTATTCCTGCAATGGGTATTGCGGGAGCTGCAATTGCGACTGGTATTGGTCAGACAGTTCCTTTTATTCTATATCTATATTATTATAAGGTAGATTTACCACTACGTATTCATAAGGAAGCTTTAGAAAGTACTCAATATTATAAAAAGTTATATGGCATTGGTATTCCTGCCACTCTTAATATTGCCTTACCTTCTGTTCTTATTTCTGTATTAAATGCGATTCTTATTTCTTATTCAGCTATCTATGTCGTAGTACTAGGTATCTATTATAAGCTTCAGACATTTGTCTTTATGCCATCTAATGGAATCATCCAAGGTATTAGACCACTTGTTGGATATAACTATGGGGCTAAAGAATATGATCGTATTAATAAGATCTATAAGCTCACTCTTGGTTTAAGTTTAATTATTATGATTGCTGGAACACTTCTTTGTTTTGTATTCCCTAAAGAAATCATGGGACTCTTTACTAAGAATAAAGAAACACTTGATGCCGGTGTGACTGCCTTACGTATTATCAGTATTTCTTTTGTCTTCTCTTCACTCTCACTTACTTCAGGAGGTGTACTCGAAGGACTAGGTATGGGTATTCCATCACTCATTATCTCTTTATGTCGATATGTTGTCATTATTCTTCCATGTGCTTATATTCTTTCTTCACTACTTGGACCAACTGGTGTATGGCATGCTTTCTGGATTACAGAAGTATTTACTGCAGTTATTTCTCTACTTATATATAAGAAGAAAAAGAAAGATTCATTTAACTTATGAGTGAAATTACAAAACATGCATTAGAAGATTCTTTAAAAGTATTACTCTTAAGAAAACCTTTCAATAAGATTACGATTGGTGATCTCACAAAAGAATGTGGTATTAACCGTATGACATTCTATTATCACTTTACTGATATGCATCATCTTCTTTCATGGATTATCTTAGATAAAATACATAAATTACTATTAGATACAAATATCTACCCTGAAAGATTTATCCGTCTTCTCTTAAGATGAAAGAAATTCCTGAGTTATTGTCTAATAAAATGAATGAAATTATGGATGGTTGTATTCATCGAGCACTTAAAAGATTTGAAATTCATCAAAACTAATAGTTTGATTAAAATTTTTACACTTGATTGGTCATGATAAGATATTTATCATGGCTTTTTGTTTGTCTAAATAAAAATTTTAATACTTGATTTATACTAGAGTCATATCAAGGAGGTATGAATTATGTATTATTCATCAGGAACTTATGAAGCATTTGCACACCCAGAAAAACCAGAGGGTGTTGAAAAGAAATCAGCTTATATTATTGGTACAGGTTTAGCAGGTTTAACTGCTGCCTTCTATCTCGTAAGAGATGGACAGATGCCTGGCAATCATATTCATTTATTAGAAAAGCTAGAGCTTGCAGGAGGAAGCTGTGATGGTTATAAAGATGTTCACAAAGGCTTCTATATGCGTGGAGGGCGTGAAATGGATAACCACTTTGAAATCATGTGGGATGTATTCCGTGATGTACCTTCTATTGAAACACCTAACGTATCTGTATTAGATGAATACTATTGGCTTAATAAGCATGACCCTAACTACTCTTTATGTCGTGCAACAGTCAATAAGGGTGAAGATGCGCATACTGATAAACTATTTAAACTAGATAAAGATAGTGCCATGGCATTGTCTCAGCTCTTTATTACACCTGAAGCAAATCTTGAAGATAAGAAGATTTCAGATGTATTACCTGAATCATTCTGGGAAACTAATTTCTGGTTGTATTGGCAGACTATGTTTGCATTTCAGAAATGGTCTAGCGCATTAGAAATGAAGCGTTATTTATGCCGTTATGTACACCATATTGATGGTTTACCAGACTTTAGTGCTTTAAGATTTACTAAGTATAATCAGTACGAAAGTATGATTTTACCTTTAATTGAATATTTAAAGAAACATGATGTAGATGTTCAGTTTGGTATGAATGTCAAGAATGTCATTATTGAGGATGTAGATGGTAAGAAAACAGCTAAAGAACTCATTTATGTAAAAGATAATAAAGAACAGTCTATTCCTTTAACTGCAGATGATTTAGTCTTTATTACTAATGGATGTTGTACTGATACATCATGTTATGGTGATCAGACACATGCACCTGATTTATCTGGTATTGTGAATGGTCAAGGTGAATCATGGGATTTGTGGAAAAATATTGCGAAACAGGCTAAACATGACGAATATGGACATCCTGATGTATTCTGCAGTGATACAGAAGCGACTAACTGGATGAGTGCCACTGTAGAAACATCTAATGAAGATATTATTCAACATATTATGAATATTTGTAAACGTGATCCTCGTGCTGGTAAAGTGACTACTGGTGGTATTGTGACTGTTAAGGATAGCGTTAATAATTGGTTCTTATCATGGACTATTAACCGTCAGCCACAGTTTAGATCTCAGAATAAAGATACAGTACTTGTATGGCTCTATGCTCTTCATACTGATACAGAAGGTAACTATATCAAGAAAGCTATGAGAGATTGTACAGGTGAAGAAATCTGTCAGGAATGGCTTTACCATATTGGTATGGATGAAAGCAAGATCAAAGACTATTCAGAAAATGCATGTAATACAACAACATGCTTTATGCCTTATATCAATGCCTTCTTCCAGCCTAGAAAGAATGTAGACCGTCCTAAAGTTGTACCAGAAGGTGCAGTGAACTTTGCATTTATTGGACAGTTCGCAGAAACACCAAGAGATACTATCTTTACTACTGAGTATTCTATGCGTACAGGTATGGAAAGTGTTTATACATTACTGAATGTAGATCGTGGTGTACCTGAAGTATGGGGTTCTCAATATGATATCAGAGAATTATTACGAGCAGCTTATTATGCAGTAGATAAAAAGAAGATTAATGAGTTACCATTAAACTTCAAGGAAAAGATGCTTTTAAAGACTGTATTAAAGAATGTAGAAGGTACAGATCTAGAACTCTTATTAAGAGATACAGGATTAATAGAATAACGAGCAAGCTGGTTATCCAGCTTGTTTTTTTCTACAAAAAGAAAACAGTCAATCGGAAAATGAAAGACTGTTTACTGTTTTTTATGTGTTCAACTGATAATCCTTACGAATATTGTCGAAAGCTGTTTTTGCGTTTTTTGTACGTCCAGCCTGTACATCAGCATATCCTTTTTCTAATTCTTCATTCAACTCTTCTTCTGATAATACACTCATATCAACTATTCTCTTAGAAGACTTTACTTTAGATTCAATTCTTGCATATAGATGAGTGGACATTGCAGTAATATAAAACACCCCCCTTTTGATATTTTCATCACTTATATTATATACATTCAATCGCAAATATATACAAAAAAGACGTTTCGCATTGAAACGTCCTTCTTGTATACAATTATGTTTTAAGGGGAGAGTTAAAAACAATTTTCTTTTGCTCTTGTGTATTAAGATATTTTTTAAGGGAGTTTCTTAATACATTTATAATATAACCCCTCTTTATGAATCCAATGTGAACATACAATCTTTTTCTTGTATAAGTGATTGTTTTCCTTTTTCTATTTTATAAGATAACCCATAAATGACTTCTTTTCCTTCATGAATATGTATAAAGCTACCATCCACTAATACTATAAATGTTCTTTTGGCACTATCAGGATAAGCTATATCTTTGAATATATGAACACCATCCAAACAATCATCATGTATTTCATTATAGTGCGGAATGATCATTGTTTGGGTGAGTTCTAATCCCGGAAGATATCTTTGATACTTCTTATCAAGATATTCTCCTGGAAGTTCAGGCATGGCGTATACAGTCTTAGCACAGTTCATAGAACCGGCACTGACACCTACTATCACACCTTCATACTCCTTTAAATACTTCTTTAAGTGGATTTCTCTAAAGAACTTGTTTTGGGTAGGAACATGCCCTCCTCCAAGTATGATAAGATCTGATTCTTTCACTAGTTCTTCTGTCTTCTCTTTGTTTCGATCATCCAGGATAGTAAATATATCTACTAAGAAATGACTATTCATCAAGGCTTTCTTTTGATAATTTCCCCATTCATCATTATGAATCGTATCAATTGGATCAGATGCTATATAAAGACAACGAATATGATGTGGAAGAACATCAAAAAGAAGAGAACGGAAACCATTCTCTTCATTAATATATTGACCATTTAATGTTAAGTTTGAGCTTGTTAGAAATAAATGCATAATGATACCTCTCTTTATTAGTATACATACAAGTAAGTAATTAATCAATATATGTACGTACAGGTAAAAAGACTTCCAGGGAAGTCTTAGTCTGGATATACTAAATGTTCTTCTGTAATATTCTTAAGAGTATTATCTAAGAATCTTTTCGCAACAATCTTAGTAAGAGGTAAGTTCATATCAAGATAGTTACCACAATCTCTTGCTGCAGCACCTGGAACATCACCTTCAAATTCAGCCATGAAAGTAAACATTTCAGTCACTAATCCTACAACATCCTTAGATTCTAGATCTCCTGCAAGAATCATATAGAATCCTGTACGACATCCCATAGGACCAAAGTAAATCACTTTTTCAGCCCATTCCTTATGGTTTCTTAAGAAAGTAGCACCTAAATGTTCCATTGTATGGATTTCAGCTGTATTAATAACAGGTTCTCTGTTAGGTGCTGTCATACGAATATCAAAAGTAGTAATGACTTCTTCTCCTACCTTATCTTTTCTAGATACATAAATACCTGGTAATAAAGTTAAATGATTCACTGTAAAGCTTGCGATTTTGTTCATGTTAGTTCTTTTCCTTTCTATCTCCAATTAGTATAAATACCAATCCTGATACTATCATCAGCATTGAATACCAATTATATACCATAATATCAGTTGGTGAGACTTTTGCAAGTCCTGCAGCGACAAGTAATTGTCCTGCGTAAGGTAATAGACCATTAAACGCTGATGAGAAGACATCTAGAATAGAGGCGACTCTTTTTCTAGATACACCATATTCATCTGCAATATCTTTTGCGATAGGACCTGCTGTAATGATCGATACTGTATTATTGGTAGTCGCAATATCCAAGAAACTGACTAATGCGGCAATAGATAATTCTGCGCCTTTTTTAGAATGCGCTTTGCTTGTAAGCTTATCTAGTAAGTAATCAATACCACCTAGATGATGCATAAGTCCTACAAGTCCACCTACAAATAAGGCAATTAATGCCATATCCTGCATACTCTTCATACCATCATGGATAACAGTCAAAGATTTAAGCAGAGTGAAATCTCCATGAATCACACCAATAATAATACCTGAAATCACACCAATGGTCATAACAGGTAAGACATTCATACCGACTAGTGATAATACAATAACAAGTACATATGGAATCAGATTCACTAATGAGTATGAATGATTCGCTGCACTTTGTGAAATAGATGGATTCTGAACAAGCAATAATACAAGATTCACAATAACTGCAGGTAAAACCATAATGATATTTGTCTTGAATTTATCTTTCATCTGTACTTCCTGCGTTCTCGTAGCGGCTATTGTAGTATCTGAGATAAAAGACAAGTTATCACCAAACATAGCCCCACCTACGACAATACCACTGACAAATGCGACATTGATACCTGTTTTAGACGCAATATTAATAGCGATAGGCATTAATGCAGTGACTGTACCCATAGAAGTTCCCATTGAAAAGCTTAGTAAGCATCCAATAAGGAATAAACCTGGTAAGATCATATTACTTGGCAATATAGATAACCCCAAATTAACAACTGAATCTACAGCATGCATACCACTTGCGACACCATAGAAGGCACCCGCAAGAATAAAGATCAATACCATAAGTACTAAAGTACTTTCTCCTGCGCCATGACAGAAGATTTCAATATTTTCATTTAAAGATAGTCTTTCGCTAGGTTTATTGAGCGATAAAGCAACCGCTGTTGCGATTAATATACCCACCATAAGTGGCATATTATCAAAGCTTCCTGAAAATAGCCCTACACCCATATAAAGTACTAGAAAGATGATCAACGGGACAAGACCAATAAAGTGTCCTTTTGTTTTGTTCATATATATTTCTCCCCCCCCTTATTTATATATGTGAGAAGAATTATATTATATTTTTATGATTATGACAATTATTTTTAATATCTTTTTCTTTTTCCTATACGATACTGCAAAGGATAATTTAATCCCTTCTCTTATCAAGTGCCTTTCTAGCTTCAGAAATACTCATTGTAGGTTTTCCTTTTAATCTTTCTTCTTCAGCTTCCAATACACTTGTACGCAAGTCTAATAGTTGTTTATTTCTTTCTAATTCATCTTCTTCAACAAACATCTTATGATCATCCTTTCTATTTCTTATTCTTTCTTTTCTTACGATAATTCTCTATTGTCCCAAAGTTATCAAAGATATCTTCCATCATCATTTCATATACATCATGCGTGATTTCACAATCATTCACTGCACGATGTGCATGAGAATAATCAATATGATAATGATCTGCAAGATCCTTAAGTCTATAGCGTTTCAAATCTTCATGCAATAGTTTTCTTGCAATCTTCAATGTATCGATATAATCATTTTGAAAGAGGACTCCATAATCTCTTAGAAGTGCATCATAGATGAAACGAATATCAAAGCGGACATTATGACCAATGATCACATCATTCCCTATAAACTTAATATACTCTCTAAGAACATCTTTTTCTCCTCTTGCACCATGTAACATATGATTAGAAATGCCAGTGAGATTCTCAATAAAATCACTTATATAGATAGTCTTATCCTTATCTAGTAAGTCTACAGGTAATTGATCTCTTAAAGGGTTAATGAGTTCACTAAAGCGTGCCACTTCTTTATGGTTGACATACTTAATAGCTGCAACTTCTATAAGTCTTTCTGTTTCAGGATTTAATCCTGTTGCTTCTATATCTACCACGATATAAGTATCTGGATATTCTATTCTACTCTTACCTATTTCTCTCATAAAACCTCCAAAAAAGCCACATAAAGTGGCTTTTATTTCTTAGGATGTGGTCCTGCTTTTCTAATATTTTCTGGCATATGTGGATACTTAGTATTAAAGTTTGCTTCAAACATCATAGCAAGTTCATTAGCCATATCTTCATATGCTTCCTTATTAGCCCATGTATCCTTAGGGTTTAATACATATTCTGGGACTCCAGGACATGATTGTGGGACATGAAGATTAAAGCGTGAATCATAATAATAGATGACATTATCTAATGATCCATTGACTGCTGCAGTGACCATAGCACGTGTATATGATAATTTCATACGTGATCCAATACCATAAGGTCCACCATTCCATCCAGTGTTCACTAAATAAACCTTAGTACCATAAGCTTCTAGACGTGACCCAAGTAGCTGTGCATAGATACCTGGATCTAGAGGCATGAATGGTTCTCCAAATAATGTAGAGAATGTAGGCTGTGGTTCGCTGATGCCTCTTTCTGTACCTGCAACTTTAGATGTAAATCCAGTAACGAATTGATACATTGCAGCATCATGATCAAGTCTAGAGATTGGTGGTAATACACCAAAGGCATCTGCAGTTAAGAAAATAACAACTTTAGGCACTCCACCTACTCCTGGAATCTGGGCATTTTGAATATATTCAATAGGATAACCGACACGTGTATTTTCTGTAAGTGTACCATCATCATAATCCGGCTGTCTAGTTTTTGCATCTACAACTACATTTTCTAGTTCTGAGCCAAAACGGATGGCACGATAGATATC
Source organism: Catenibacterium faecis (assembly GCF_014306455.1). NCBI lineage: Bacteria > Bacillati > Bacillota > Erysipelotrichia > Erysipelotrichales > Coprobacillaceae > Catenibacterium > Catenibacterium faecis. The sequence goes on along the minus strand of NZ_JACRWG010000007.1, from coordinate 8,688 downwards.
AGGTTCTCCTGTAGGAGATAAGTTAATTGTCTTTGCATAACATCCACCTTCAAAGTTAAAGATACCTTCTTCACTCCATCCATGTTCATCATCACCAATCAACATTCTATTAGGGTCTGTAGAAAGTGTTGTTTTACCTGTACCAGATAATCCAAAGAAGATAGCTGTTTCTCCAGAACGAGGATCCATGTTTGCTGAACAATGCATAGGGAGAATGTTTTCCTGTAAAGGCATGCAGTAGTTCATGATTGTGAATACTGATTTCTTGATTTCTCCTGAATATTGTGAACCTACAATAATAACAGTACGTTCTGTAAAGTTAATGATGATAGCTGCTTCTGAGTTAGTATGATCCACTTCAGAAATGCAATGGAACCCTGGTGCAACGAGAATTGTATAATCAGTCAGACCAAAATTATCTAATTCTTCTTTTGTAGGCCTAATCAATAATTGATGAATAAATAGGTTCTGACATGCAAGTTCATTGATGACAGTGAATTTACGACGATATTTCTTATCAGCTCCAGCAAAGCCTTTAAATACGAATAATTCCTTGTCACTCATATATTCAAGTACTTTTTCTTTTAATGCATTGTAGTGTTCTACACTCATGGCTACATTGACATCACCCCAGGCAATCTGTTCATGTACCTCTGGTGTATCTACAATAAATTTATCATGTGGTGAACGACCAGTATATTTTCCTGTTTTTACAACTAACGCACCCTGGTCAGTTAATAATCCTTCTTTACGCTTTAAAGCGCATTCTACTAATTTAGCAGGACATAAATTATAATGTGCTTTTCCTGTATAGTTTTTAATTCCTGCATATTCGAGTGTCTTTTCCATAAAGTAACCCCTTTCATTTTGTCTGTATAAAACATTATAGCATAAAATTAATATTTTAACATACTCTATTTCCTAACAGTTATTGTCTTTTGCATAAATTTTGTATTTATTTTTTTGAAATGATTGAAATTTTCAACAAAATAGAATGTTTACTGTATAATAAAGATACACAATCTTAACACAATTGTAATCTAAAATTGATATATGTTAAGAAATGTTTGCTTATAATAGGTTCTAGGAGGTTTTTTTATGCCAGCAGGTTATACACATTATGTTTTTGGTGAACAGGTTTTAGATCAGCTTGATGAAAGCATCAAGAAGAGGATTATGCCCTATATTGATTTATATCATATTGGGATTCATGGTCCAGATATTCTTTTTTATTATGACGTCTATAAAAAGAATCCAGTTAAATCATTAGGATTTGGAATGCATCAGCTTCCTGCCAATTCTTTCTTTAAACATGCAAAAGAACTAATTAAACAGGATGCCACAGATGCAACACTCGCTTATACTATTGGATTTATTACTCACTTTACATTAGATAGTTCTTTACATCCTGAAATTGGTGTATTAGAGAATACTTTATCTATGACTCATAGCTTACTAGAATCTGAATTAGATAGAGAATTACTTGTAAGAGTTGGAAAAGATCCTTTAACTGCCAATTTAACAACTCATATTCATCCTGATTATGCAATTGCGTTGGGCATTGCACCTTTCTTTGATTTAAAGGCTGAAGAAGTAGATAAAGCATTACATGATCTACTATTTATCTTAAAGTGGCTTGTTGCTCCTACTAAATTAAAGAGAAACTTTGTCTTAAGTGTAATGAAGTTAGGTGGTATGTATGAAGAATATAAAGGATTACTTATTAACTATGAAAAAGATGAACATGCTGCCAATGATATCAATCATTTAATAGAAATGAAGGATGAAGCAGTACCTTTAGCTGTATCACTCATTAATGAGTATGTTGACCATCTTGATGATGATTACTTAAATGAAAGGTTTAATAGAAACTATGAATAAACTAACTAAACTAGAAAAATACTGGATCTTGTATGATGTCGGTAATAGTGCCTTTATCCTACTTGTTGCTACTATCATCCCGATTTACTTTAACTATCTTGCATCTCTCGCAAAGATCAGTGAAGTCAACTATTTAGCTTATTGGGGTTATGCATCTTCTTTCACAACTCTTATTGTCGCTATTATTGGACCAGTGCTTGGTTCTATTGTGGATACAAAGGGGTACAAGAAACCAATCTTTACTATTAGTATGATCATAGGTGTAATGGGCTTAGCTTGTTTTTCAGTTCCTAAGTCTTGGATTATATTCTTAGGTGTATTCGTTATTGCGAAGATTGGTTATAATGCAAGTCTGATTTTCTATGATTCCATGCTTCTAGATATTACAGATGACAAGCGTATGGACTATGTTTCATCTCAAGGATATGCATGGGGTTATATTGGAAGCTGTGTGCCTTTTGTAGTCAGCTTAGTGTTCGTCTTATTCTATGAAAAGATGGGTATTCCATTTAACGGTGCTATGACAATCGCCTTCTTAATCAATGCATTATGGTGGCTGGGCATGACATTACCACTCTTAAAGAACTATAAACAGGTAAATTTCGTAGAGAAACAGGAACATCCTATTCGTGATAGTTTTAAACGTTTAGGACATACTCTTTCTACTTTAAACGAAGACAAGAAAGTATTCTTCTATTTGATTTCTTTCTTCTTCTATATCGATGGTGTTTATACAATCATTGAAATGGCCACTGCCTATGGCAGTGCCCTTGGACTTAATACAAATGGATTATTAATTGCCTTATTAGTAACTCAGATTGTTGCTTTCCCATTTGCGCTCATCTTTGGACGTTTATCTAAGAAATACCCAACAGATAAACTTATTAAAGTATGTATTATTGCCTATACTGGTATTGCCTTATTTGCGATTCAGTTAGATAAACAATGGGAATTCTGGATCTTAGCTATTTTTGTAGGTATGTTCCAGGGAGCTATTCAGGCATTATCTCGTTCTTATTTTGCGAAGATTATTCCACCTAATAAATCAGGTGAATACTTTGGTTTATTTGATATCTGTGGCAAGGGGGCTTCCTTCATGGGTACAACTCTTGTAGGGCTCATTTCACAGCTTACAGGACATATGAACTATGGCGTAGCAATAATTTCAGTAATGTTTGTGATTGGATTCTACTTCTTCCAGAAAGCCGCAAAATTATAAGAGGCATTCGCCTCTTTTTATTTTGCCTGGAATTGTTTTCTATAGTCTGCAGGAAAACCACCAAAATAAACATTAAATTTCTTATAGAAGTAGTTTAAATTAGAAAAACCATTCTCCTGTGCAATAAGATAAATAGGTTTATTAGTACTGATAAGTTCCTTTCCTACTGCTTCCATACGATAATAGTTTACTAACTTCTTAAAGGTATATCCTGTTGCTTTTTGAATAGCGCGTGAAAGATAATCCGGATTATAGCCATACTTCTCAGCCGTTTCCATAAGAGTACAATCTTGATAATGTTGTTCTATGTATTGAATGATTTCTGTCATATAGCTCTTATTATTTTCTTTAAATTGTTGTTCCATATTCATCTGATATCTTTGAGCCATTTTTATAAACAGAAGAGAAAAATAAGAATCAAGAATAGAAATTGCAAACAAAGAAGGATCTAAATACTCACATAAAATCATTTCTATAAGGTGCACTACATAATCATGATCATCTTCTCTATTATTAAAAATAATATAATCATTATGCTGTGCTTTTTGATCTATAATATTTGTCAGGAAAGTCACAATCGGGTTGACTGAAGAAAATTTGCTAATAAATGAGTCACTAAAATAAGAACGATCCATTTGAAAATTAAAGATAATATCATTTTCTGCAGGCATTAAGACTGTATGCTTTGAATTAACATCTAAAAGAATCATATCTCCTGCATGAAGTATCACTTCTTTATCATTAACAATTGCATAACAATGTCCAGAATAGACATATTTCATTTCTACATAGCTTCTTGTATGTAGTGGCACAAATGAATATCTTGTCTGTTTTGAACAATAAATAGGAAATGAAAGAATTTCATCTGTAATTATCTGCCCATCATAAAATAAAGTATGTTTTCCTTTTGTGTTTTTATTCCTATCAATTGTGAATTGAATGAGATTTTCATCATCTTCATTAAAATACTTTTCAATATAGTCACCTGAATGATTCGGGTGACTTTTATAATATTGTTCTTTTTTAGTTAGAGGAGTAATCCTACTTCTTAATTCTTCTATTTTCATCATTATCACCTATTTCAACTATAACATCTGATTTTGACAGTCTGCAAGTGTGTTTATGATATTTTAATCGCTTTCACAGAAGATTATGATATGCATGTAAGTTAACTTAACAAATATCAATTTTGGAGGAAAATACAAATGGCAAAGGATTATACTTCTTTAGCTAAAAAGATTGTAGAAAATGTTGGTGGAGAAAATAATGTGATCTCACTTGTACATTGTGCAACAAGATTAAGATTTAAGCTTATTGATGAAAACAAAGTTAATATGGATGTTTTAAACCAGACCGAAGGTGTTATTACTGTAATGAAAGCAGGAGGACAGGTGCAGGTTGTTATTGGAAATAAAGTAGATACTGTCTATGATGCTGTACTTAGCTGTACAAATATTAATACTGGTAACACTGAAGAAATTGAAGATACAGGAAAGAAAAACCTTCTTAATACATTATTAGAAACTATTTCTGGCATCTTCTCACCAATGCTTGGTGTTATGTGTGGTGCCGGTATGTTGAAGGCATTACTTATTCTATGTACTACATTGAATATACTGACTGCTGATATGGGAACATACAAAATTCTTTATGCAGCTGCAGATAGTGTGTTTAATTTTATGCCAATTATCTTAGGTTATACTGCTGCAAAGAAATTTAAATGTAATCCATTTATTGCGATGTCTATTGCCATGTCACTTCTTTATCCAACTATGACTGCCGCATACTCAGAGGGTACGAAATTGACATTCCTTACTATACCAGTCACTCTTGTAAGCTACGCTTCTTCTGTCATGCCAATCATTATTTCTGTATATGTTCAAAGTAAATTAGAAAAGCTATTAAAGAAAATCATACCAGAAGTATGTAAGCTATTCTTAACACCATTATTAGAACTATCTATTATGGTACCTGCTACATTCTTAGTGATTGGTCCAGTTATGGATAAGTTTGGTAAATTACTTGCATCAGGTTATACAGCTATTATGGGATTCAACCCTATTATCGCTGGTGGTTTTGTCGGCTTGATCTGGCCTGCAGCCGTTATCTTTGGACTTCATTGGGGCTTTGTACCTATCGTTATGAATAATATCGCCACTTATGGTAGAGATACATTATTCGTTATTACTGGACCTAACAACATGGCGCAGGCTGGTGCTACACTAGGTGTATTCTTAAAAACTAAAGATAAAAAATTAAAAGAATTATCTGGTTCTGCTGCATTCTCTGCAGTACTTGCAGGTATTACAGAGCCAGCTATTTATGGTGTTACATTACCTTATAAGAGACCATTTGCGATTGCTGCTGTATTTTCATCTATTGCCGGTATGATTGTAGCTGCCGCTGGTACTAGCTGTCCTACTTTACTTGGTACATCAATTTTAAGTCTTCCTGGCTATATCGGTCCTGGTTTTGTAGGTTTTGTGATTGCTTGTGCGATTGCTTATTTTGGTTCAGCTATTTGTACTTATTTATTTGGTTTTAATGATTCTATGCTTCCACAAAATAAAGTTAAAACAAAAAAAGACACTACTTTAAAAGATGAAACAATCAGTTCTCCTGCCACTGGTGAGATGATTGCCTTAGAAGATGTGAATGATCCTATCTTCTCTTCAAAAGCGATGGGTGAAGGTGTTGCTTTTAAATTAACCGATGGTCATATCTATTCTCCTGTTGATGGTGAAGTCATTATGGCTGCCAAGACTGGACATGCAATTGGATTAAAGTCTAATAATGGCGCTGAAGTACTTATTCATATTGGTATGGATACTGTAAATATGAATGGTAAAGGTTTTAATGTCTTAGTCAAAGAAGGGCAAAAAGTGAGTATTGGTGATTTACTTGTTGAAGCTGATCTAGAAGCTATCGAAAAAGCTGGTTATGATAATGTAACTCCTGTCATTATTACTAACACTACTGAATATAAAGAAATTGTTCCTGCATCTTATGGTGCTAAAACTGCAAAAGAAGAAATCATTGAAGTAAAAGTTGGTAAATAATTATGTTACGAACAATTATTACTCAGGATGCTGAAGTAGATGATCAGAACTCATTAAGACATATTCTACTTTATGCTAATGATATAGAAATACAGGGTATCGTACAGACATCATCCATCTTTCATTGGAAAGGACAACCAGGAAAGACTGGACCAAGTGATAAGGCTGATTATGATCAGCCTTATCGCTGGACTGGCATAAAATGGATGCAGGACGTAATGGATGATTATGCTGTAGACTATAAACATCTTGTGACTCATGATGCCAAATACCCTTCTCCTGATCATTTAAGAAGTCTTATCAAAATCGGGAATATTGGATATCCAGGAGAAATGGATGCTTCTACACCAGGCTCAGAATTAATTAGAGAAAAAATATTAGATGATGATCCTAGACCACTTTATATTCAAGTTTGGGGTGGTACTAATACAATCGCCCGTGCTCTTTATGATATAGAGCAGGAATATAAAGATGATGAAAACTGGTTATCAATCAAAGAAAAAATAGAAAAGAAAGTTGTTTTAACTGCCTGTGGTGAACAGGATAATACGTATCAGAACTATATTTCAGAAGTTTATCCAAACATTCAGTTTGTGAAATGTGTGATGATGAATAGTTATGGATACGGCTGGAATAATATGCCTGAAGGAAGCAGTAAAGAGACTCTTAGAGCTGATTTCATGAAAAAACATATTCTTAATAAGGGTGCTTTAATGAGTGGTTACGCTACCTGGGCTGATGATAAGTATTATGAAGGTGAAGAAAATAGATCACAATTTGGTTCAAACAAGAACCTTCTTGTTGACTGGTGGGGAAAGAAATATGGTATGGGTACACATATTCCTTATGATTTCTTATCTGAAGGTGATTCCCCTACTTTCTTCTGTTTACTGCCATGGGGGTTAAGATGTCTTGAAGATTTCTCATATGGAGGATTGTCTGGAAGATATATAAAAGATAATACTAAGAAAAATTCTAAGGGTATTATTTTAAATTACTGGAATCCTGTAGAAGACCTCTATAATGATAAACATACAGAATCTATGTGGTATTATGTTTCTTCTATTCAAAGAGATCTTGCAGCAAGAGCCTCTTGGTGTATCACTGATGATAAAGAAGAAGCGCCAGTACTATCTATCCAGGAATCTCTTGACATCAAAGCTGATAAAGGTACAACTGTAGAGCTTCATATAACTAAAGATGAACATGTGCTCTATAAAACAAAGTATTATCAAGAGGCTTCTAGTTATAAAGGAAATGTTTCTGTTAGTTTAGATGATTCTATCAAGATTGATATACCTGAAGATGTTGAATCAGGTGATATTCTACATATTCTCGTTGAAGCATCAAACGATTATAAACATCGACTTTCTAGATTTAAACAAATCATTATTAAAATCAATTAAAAAGTGAGCTGTAACATATGCGTTACAGCTCATTTTTTAGTCTATTCTTTCAAATACCATTGTTGCCTGAATCTTATCTCCTCCAAGGAATCCTTTTGATCCAGAAGATGAAGTAGAAATAGTGTGTAACCTATATCCTTTTTCAGCCTGCTTATTGATTTCAGCCTGTAAATTCGTCAAACTCTTTGTACCAGATCCTGTACCTAGAAACTTTTCAGTAAGTACCACCTGCAATACAACATACTTATCTCTATTAACATGTGAAGCTTTACCTGCAACATCATCCCACATAAGAATACCTCCCTTCTATATTTCAATTATAGTAGAAATGATTCTTAGATACGTTAAGTAAGCCTTTGACAACGCCTTATTTAAGGTGCTTATTTGATATTTCTATATTTTGTGACTTTAATAGATTCAGTAAATGATCATAATGATCCGATAAAGCATCTATCTTAATCAATTTCTTACCCATCTTATCATACAAGATCATTGCTTCCTTCTTATCAATAATTACTTGTCCAATATCAGTGATAGATAATACCTTCTTAACATGAAATATTCTATGTATCTCTAATTGCGAATCATCTACTTTTACACCCCATATAGATGCCCAGGCCACACCATATAAGCCAATAGCCCCAAAGATAGAAGAAACATACAGATGTCCCATTTCTACTGTTTCATTGCCTTTCAGATAAAAATAACTAAATACAAGAAACATAATCAATCCTAGAATGAACTGTGACATACACGCATACTTCAACACCGCTGGTGCTTTGACTCTATAATGTGTAGTACTTATGTTTTCATCAATCGTTTTACTAGATAAATGAGATATCACTTCACCAATTACACCTAGCACAATCGCAATAATTATATATCTAATTATAGTTTCTATCATATCTGTTCACCTCTTATATATAAATTATATTGAATCCATTAATATACTACAAGACACAAAAGAAGAGGCTGTCTCGAAATAAATGACAGTTTTCTAAAACAGAAAAATGCGACACATCTCAAATAAATGAGAAGTGCCGCATTTTTTGATATAATTAGGTTATGAATGAATGTTTAAATAATGAACCTAACTACATAACATATTATAACTCAATTCAGA